>JASHOF010000121.1 GCA_030041255.1 Acetobacteraceae bacterium | reverse complement strand
ATCGGCGATACCGTCAAGACCACCACCTGCTACATGTGCGCCTGCCGTTGCGGCATCCGCGTGCATCTCAAGGGGGGCCGGCTCCGCTACATCGAGGGCAACCCCGACCACCCGATCAACCGCGGCGTGCTGTGCGGCAAGGGCTCCGCCGGCATCATGCAGCATTATTCGCCGGCCCGCCTCCGCGCGCCCCTCCTTCGCGTCGGCGAGCGGGGCGCCGGCGAATTCAGGGAGATCGGCTGGGACGAGGCGTTGGCGCTCGCCGGCGGCTGGCTCGGCGACATCCGGCGCACCGACCCGCGCAAGCTCGCCTTCTTCACCGGGCGCGACCAGAGCCAGGCGCTCACGGGGCTCTGGGCCAGGGAGTTCGGCACGCCGAACTTTGCCGCCCATGGCGGCTTCTGCTCCGTCAACATGGCCGCCGCCGGCCTCTACTCGGTCGGCGGCAGCTTCTGGGAATTCGGCGAGCCCGACTGGGAGCACACGAAGCTCTTCCTGCTCTTCGGCGTCGCCGAGGACCACGATTCGAACCCGATCAAGATCGGGCTTTCCAAACTCAAGGAACGCGGCGTCCGCATCATCTCGATCAACCCCGTGCGCACCGGCTATTCGGCCATTGCCGACGAATGGATCGGGCTTCGCCCCGGCACGGACGGGCTCTTCATCCTCTCCCTGATCCATCTTCTGCTTGCCGCCGAAGTGGCCGATCTCGCGTTCCTCGCCCGCTATACCAACGCCGGCTGGCTTGTGCTCCGCGATCCCGCCGGCCCCTCTGACGGCCTCTTCGCCCGCGACGAAGCGGGCCAGCCGCTGGTCTGGGATCGCCGCACCGATGCGCCGCTCGCGGCCTCGCATCCCGAGGCCGCGCCGCGCCTCGCGGGCGAGGTCCGGCTCGCGGACGGAAGCCGCGCCGTCCCCGCTTTCCAGCTTCTGGCCGAACGCTGCCTCGATCCCGCCTACACGCCCGAGGCCGTGGCAGAACGCTGCGGCGTGGCGCCCGAACGCATCCGCCGCCTCGCCGCCGAGATCGCCGCCGCTGCCGCCGAACCCGTCCTGCTCGCCGAGCCCTGGACCGATACCGCCGGCCGCCGCCATGCGACGATGCCGGGCCGCCCCGTCGCGATGCACGCGATGCGCGGCATCTCCGCACACAGCAACGGCTTTCACACCTGCCGCGCCCTGCACGTCCTGCAGATGCTGCTCGGCGCCATCGATACCCCCGGCTCCTGGCGCTACAAGGCGCCCTATCCCCGCCCCACCCCGCCGCACGTCCCGCCCGGCGGCAAGGACGCGAGGCCCGGCCATGCCCTCGCCGCCATGCCGCTCGGCACGCCGGTGGGCCCCGCAGACCTGATGGTCGACGAATCGGGAACACCGCTCCGCATCGACCATGCCTTTTCCTGGGAGGCGCCGCTCGCGCTGCACGGGATGCTGCACACCGTGATCGCCAACGCGGTTGCCGCCGATCCCTATCCGATCGACACGCTCTTTCTCTACATGGCGAACATGGCCTGGAACTCCTCCCCGGAGCCTGCCGAGACCTCCCGCCTGCTCACCGAAAAAAATCCCGCCACCGGCGAATACCGCATCCCGCATCTCATCTATGCGGATGCGTTCTTCTCCGAAACGGTCGCCTACGCCGATCTCGTCCTCCCCGACACCACCTATCTCGAGCGCTTCGACTGCATCTCCCTGCTCGATCGCCCGATCGGCAGCGCCGATGGTCCGGCAGACGCCATCCGCCAGCCGGTGCTGGCGCCCGACCGTGATGTGCGCCCCTTCCAGGACGTGCTGATCGATCTCGGCGCGCGGCTCGGCCTTCCGGCCTTTACCAGGGATGACGGCAGCCCCGCCTTCACCGGCTACGCCGACTACATCGTTCGCCACCAACGCAAACCGGGTATCGGCCCGCTGGCCGGCTGGCGCGGTGACGGTGCGGATCGCGGCCGCGGCGCACCCAACCCGCATCAGCTCGAGCGCTATATCGAGAACGGCTGCTTCTGGCACCACGAACTGCCGCCCGCCGCGCGCTACTTCAAATATGCCAACCGCGACTACCTCGAAGCGGCGACTGCGCTCGGCCTGCTCGACCGTCCCGATCCGATCACGCTCCAGCTTTACGCCGAGCCGTTGCAGCGCTTTCGCCTCGCCGGCCTCGGCCACGGCACCGTCCTTCCCCCGCCCGCGCTGCGCGAACGTGTCGCCCGCTTCCATGATCCGCTGCCTTTCTGGCATCCGCCGCTCGAGCAGGAAGTGGCAGGAGCGGAAGAATTCCCGCTCTCCGCGATCACCCAGCGACCGATGCCGATGTACCATTCCTGGGGTTCGCAGAACGCCTGGCTCAGGCAGATTCTCGCCGACAATTACCTCTACATGGCGCGCGAGAGGGCCGCCTCGCTCGGCCTTGCAGACGGCGACTGGGTGAACGTGATCAGCCGCAGTGGGCGTGTCAGCGGCCGGCTCCGCATCATGGAAGGCGTAAACCCGAACACCGTCTGGACCTGGAACGCGATCGGCAAGCGGGCGGGAGCCTGGATGCTCGCCCCGGACGCTCCGGAATCGCGCCAGGGCTTCCTGCTCAACCACGTGATCGCAACCTTCCTGCCCGAAAACCAGGGCAAGCGGCTTCCGAGCAGCGATCCCGTCACCGGCCAGGCGGCCTGGTTCGACGTCTCTGTGCGAGTCGAAAAAGCCGCTGCCGCCATGCGCGAATCCGAGCCCCGCGCCGCCCCGCTCCGGCCGCCGCCCGGACTTTCCATCCCGGCGCGGAGGGTGGGCGCATGACCAGCCTTCCGGCCCGCGAGCCCGGGGCGAAAAAGCTCGGCCTCGTCATCGATCTCGATACCTGCGTCGGCTGCCATGCCTGTGCCGTCAATTGCAAGGAATGGAACGACGGCGGCCATTCTGCACCGCTTCCGGATTACGACCCCTACGGCGCCCGCCCGGACGGGGTCTGGTTCAACCGCATCCATACTTATGAGACGAGCGGGGGCGAGGCCGGCGATGGCGCGGCCGGCCGCACGGTGCATTTCCCGCGCTCGTGCCTGCATTGCGACGAGCCCGCCTGTGTGACGGTCTGCCCCACGGGTGCCTCCTACAAGCGCGCCGAGGACGGCATCGTGCTCGTCAACGCCGATCTCTGCATCGGCTGCAAGCTCTGTTCCTGGGCCTGCCCGTACGGTGCCCGCGAGTTCGACGAGGACGAGCGGGTGATGAAGAAGTGCACCCTCTGCATCGACCGCATCTACAACGAAACGATCCCCGAATCCGAGCGCGTGCCCGCCTGTGTCGCGACCTGTCCAGCGCACGCCCGCCATTTCGGTGACCTCGGCGACCCGACGAGCGCGGTCTCGAAGCTCGTGCAAAGCCGCGGCGGCTTCGACCTGATGCCGGAAATGGGATATCGGCCGGTCAACAAATATCTCCCGCCCCGCCGCAACCCCTGTACCGCGGCACCCCTTGCCGGGAGCCCCGTTCTGCCCGGGAGCGTGGCCGAGCGCCTGCTCGGCTGGCTCGATCGCGCGCTCTCGCTCTGAACCCGGCCTGTGACGCCCGCCCTTTCCGTCATCTTCTTCACCACCGCCTCCGGCGCCGGCTACGGGCTCTTGATCCTGGCCGGGCTGCTGGCTCCGTTCGGCCTCACGCCCGCGAATCGCTGGTTCGGGCTCGCCGCCGTGCTGCTCGCGCTCTTCCTCGCCTCCGCCGGCCTCGTCGCCTCCACCCTCCATCTCGGCCATCCCGAGCGCGCATGGCGCGCCGTCTCGCAATGGCGCTCCTCCTGGCTGTCGCGCGAAGGGCTCGCCGCACTCCTCACCTATCCTCCCGCATTCGGCTTCCTGGCTGCCTGGTTCCTCGCCCGCGGCCCGTCCGCGCCGATGGCCGCCTGCGGCGTGCTGGCCGCCGCACTCGCCGCTGTGACGCTCTTCTGCACGGCGATGATCTACGCAAGCCTCCGCCCCGTGCGGCAGTGGCGCCATGCGCTCGTCGCACCGAATTTTTTCCTGCTCGCCGGGTTCAGCGGCGCGCTCTGGCTCGCATTCCTTTCCCGCGCTTTCCACGCGGCCTCTGTCCTTCCCTCCGCCCTCGCCCTTTTCTTCGGGCTTTCCGCGCTCGCCGTGAAGCTCGCCTACTGGCGCGCGATCGACCGCCGCGAGGGCGAAAGCACGATCGAAACCGCAACCGGCCTCGGCCGGCTCGGCCGCGTGCGTGCGCTCGAGGCGCCGCATACCGAAGAGAACTATCTCCTGCGCGAGATGGGCTTCCGCATCGCCCGCAGGCACGCAAGCCGGCTGCGCAGCCTTGCCGTTCTCGTGGGCTTCGCGCTGCCGATCGTCCTCACCGCGGCAGGGCTCGCATGTTCTCCGGTGCCTGCTCTCATCATCGCTCTCGTCACGGCAATGCTCGCCCTCATCGGCATCTTCATCGAGCGCTGGCTCTTCTTCGCCGAGGCAACCCACACGGTCGTCCTCTATTACGGCCGCACCGCCTGATCAGGGAACAACCGCCGGGCGGAATATTCCGGCGATTCTCCTATCCCCGCCACGCCGAGCCCGCGGGATAGCTGTAGGCGGCGAGCGATGCGGGCTTCAGCGCCGCGCTGTAGCCGGGATTCGCGGGCGGCATGTAGCGCCCGTCGCGGATCACCACCGGGTCCACGAAATGCTCGTGCAGGTGATCGACATATTCGAGCACGCGGTTCTGGAGGGAGGCGGACACCGCGATGTAATCGAAAATGGAAAGATGCTGCACCAGTTCGCAGAGTCCCACCCCGCCCGCATGCGGGCAGACCGGAACGCCGAATTTCTTCGCCATCAGCAATACCGCCAGCACCTCGTTCACCCCGCCCAGCCGGGCCGTGTCGATCTGGCAGAAATCGAGCGCGCGCGCCTGCAGGAACTGCTTGAACATGATCCGGTTGTGGCAATGCTCGCCGGTGGCGACGCCGATGCCAAGCGGGCGCAGCGCTTCGGCAACCCGGGCATGGCCGAGAATATCGTCGGGCGAAAGCGGCTCTTCGATCCACCAGGGCTTATAAGCGGCGAGCCGGCGCATGTTCGCGATCGCCTCCTCCACCTCCCAGACCTGGTTCGCGTCCATCATCAGCAGCCGTTCGGTTCCGATCTCCTCGCGCAAAAGCCGCGCCCTTCTCAGATCGTCCTCGATGTCGCCGCCGACCTTCTGCTTGAAGTGGGTCCAGCCATGCGCAATCGCCTCGCGGCACAGGCTGCGCAGCTTCTCGTCCGAATAGCCGAGCCAGCCGGCGGAGGTGG
>JASHOF010000120.1 GCA_030041255.1 Acetobacteraceae bacterium | reverse complement strand
GTCACGCCCAATGACGTTGACAACGAACATAAGAGTCAACGGCTGGCCGCAGTCGCGCATCGATGAGCTCATGCCTTGGTGCTGGGCACCCTCGCAGACCCATTGAGCGTCAAGCCCAGATCGCAATGGTGACGAAACAACGCTTACCCTTAACTTCGCTTTACCGGACGACTCGCCTCGCGCGCTCGTAGTTGCCTCGGCCCGATGGGGGGCGAGGCCTTCGGTTAGAGGTGCATCCCAAGCCGGCGGCGCCGTGTCGCTTTTGGCCTGGCACCATGCGATTCTTCATCGCGCTCGGCGAGCTGGCTCATCGACTCGTACGCCTTGGAATAGATTTGCGCCCGGACGTCTGCGCGTGCCCGATCGATGATCGGCCGCGCTCGGCGGAGTTGGGACTGGACCGCCTGGCGGAGCCGGGTGCCGAGTTCGGTGAGGCGTGCGATGGTGCCTTGGCGATGTCTGGCTGCGGCCTGGAGGCCCTCGGCAAAGTGCGCGCTCTGCCGCGCCTCGGCGTGCACCCGCGCGTGCAGGAATTTCCCCCACAGCACATCGCGCCTGGCGGCGGTCTCCTGCTTTGCTTCGTGCCGGGCGAGGCCCTTCAAGAAGCGCTGCGCGGTCTCACGACGTGCCTGGTCCGCCTGGCTCACGATGTCTGTGGCGTTCAGCTTTTCCGGCCGGTGGCCGATGTTGCGCGCCCAGTTCATCCAGAGATCGGACTCGCGGACCGGGCGCGGATTCCAACCGCCATCGACACCGGATTGGGGTACGGTGAGACGGCTCGGGTATATGCCTGTCGTTCGCCCATGTGCGCGCGAGTCTGACGTGGTGCCGTACGGCGCGACCGACGGACGCGAAAAGCTTACGCTGGGCGGTGTCCGCCGAGCCTGTGGGTCGGGATCGGGCGGCCGCGCACCCTGAGGTATTCGCGGAGCGACTTTGGCAGCGGTTCGCCGTGGCAGGCGAGCAGATGGGCTACGGCTTCGTGCATAAGGGCGACGGTGCTCAATTTCTCCTTGGCCGCGAGAATTTTGAACGCGCGGTGCGTGTCGGAATCGACAAAGCCAGCCAGCAACTTCTGATCGGTGCGATCGGGGCGGGCTTGGTCCGAGGTGCTGTCCGTGGCTTTGCCCTTCTTCACGATGTACCCTCCAAGTCCGAGCACCTTAAGTTGTCGCAAAGCGCTCTATAACAGAGCGTTGCCGCGAATCAATCTGGACGCCTTCCACTTGCCACTGGTTGGCATATCAAAATAACATGTGGCAAGCCGACCACCGCCGCGCGACCGACGAGCCAAAGCAATACCCCGCGTCAACGGCGAGGCCGCGGGGCCGCTAACAGCGCAAGTATGACGCTGCAGCCGGAACAGGATCCGATCCCTGGCCGCTCAGAACCAGCTTTCGGGGATGACGACGGTATCGCCTGGGTGCATAGCAATGTTCTGCGCCATGTCACCTTGGTTGAGGAGAGCTCCGATGTGCACCGGGATCGCAATCTCTTTCCCATTCTCCTTGCGGATGACTTTGGCGCTGTTGCCCGCAGCATAGGGCGTCAAGCCCTTCACGGCCACCATGACGTCGAGCAGCGTCATACTGTCTACATAAGGGATGCTTTCTGGTGTGACCGCCTGGCCGATCACATGAATGGAGCGGTCAAGCGGGCCGTTGAAGCTGTTCACCATTACAGTGACATGCGGGTCTGTCACATATTTGCTCAATCGGGCTGCGATTTCCTTGCCTAGTTCAGTAGGCGTCTTGCCGACTGCCGTAAGGTCCGGGACCAGTGGTGTGGAGATCCGCCCATCGGGTCTTACCGAGAGCGACTTGACGCTGAGGTCGGGAGCGTCGAAGACGGAAATGGTGAGAGCGTCGCCTGGTCCGATGCGATAGGCTGCGGTGGCGTCCGCCGGCGGAGCAACAAGCGAGGCAGGTGGTGGGGCAACGGCGCAGGCGCCGAGCGCGACTACACCAACGATCGAGAGGGCTAGGAGCCTGTCCATGTATCCCGTACTGACCTTATCAAGGTGAAACATTGATTCGTTTTGCCCAACGACGGGACTCTTTTTGGCAGGCAAGGGGACCTTCTTGCGCAAGCATCTCTCATTTTTCGTTACGTTCACGATTACTCAGACAGGCTCCTAGGCCTGGGAAGCGGCGCAGCCGGCGGGGCCTTAAGGAGCCATGCCGCAGGTGAAGCTTATGGATCTCAGACACACGACCTCGACTCTGGCTGCGACCTGCACTTGCTTGCGGCAGCTCGGCAAAGGGTAATCTCAGGGAAACCAATACCAGCGCGCTCTTCGATGCAACGGTAAATACGGTCTGGGGCGTGTGCTCGCTAAAAATTGATAGATCATTTAATTTGTCATACCGATCGCAGGCGACGTCGCGTGCTAACCATTCACTGTGTCCAGTTTTCCATTCGGTCTCGGAAAAAGTACGAAGGGCCAATCTCGCCGAGATTGAGCCGGGTTCGGATATTGGCACGTATTGAGGAGAATCGTGGACATGACCTATGAATGCAGGAATTTTTCAGCTCCTCATCGAGAGCCGGTGCGGACGTTCAGGGCGCGCCCCAAGCGCGAGTGGGCCATGCTTCGTGATGCTCGGAGGCGAGCAGAGCACGGCTTCCCGGAGTGCGCCAGCGTTAAGGCCCGGTTTATAGCTCTGGGAAAGCCCCTGGGATGCTGACAGCCGCTGAGCCGACTCGTTGAGGGAGGCGCTGGTGGCATGGCGGGGCTTTGCGTCTTCAATGCTTGGGTACCAGCTCATCTCGGCATTCCGATCGGAGGCATACGTGGCGGCTTGGAGGTTGGGCTGCTGCACTGGCTCGTATCCTCTCACATGGGGGAGGCTGAACTCGCGGTGCCAGTGGCCGGGATGCTTTGGATAGCGGTCGAACTTGCAGCCACGAATGGACCGCTCGCTGGTCGGGGGCTGCTGGCCGCGATCGGCTGCGGGGTGCTCGTGGTCGCGGGACCGCTCGTTGCGCTGGAGTTCGCCGTCGATCTTTTCCGCGTCGGATCATCCCCGGATCGTTGGCTCGCAATCGTCGCGCTGGCCGGGATCGCCGCCGTCAGCGCCCGTGCGGCGGTAAGCGGTTGGGGGGGAACTCACGCGTCGCGTCTTCCACCGAAAGGGCGTAATCGGGGCAAAACCTGGGGCACACGGGGTGAAGTTCGGCTTTGTAGCAATCTTCGTCAGCGCAACAACGCCGGAATTCGGCCGTTTCGACAGTTCTCCCCGGAGTTATGCTGCACCTGTATGCCCGGGGTTTTGCCCCTCTTACGGAATTTGCGCCTCTTACGGAAAAGGCGTGCTAGTGGCCGGTAGTTCCCACGACTTGCCAAAGATGGGCATACCTCTGGAACCGGGACACGACCCGGGGTTCGTAATGGCCGGCGTTCTCTCGCTGTATGATCGCGAAAGTCCGTCGACGAAGAGCCTCCGCAGACGCGGGACCTGGGGTCTCGTGGCCGTCGACGAGGTGATACTGACCAACCCGGAGCTGCGCTCAGTCTATCGCGGTCAGAAAATACAGCTCCTCAGCGAAGCTGGATTCCCTGAGCGCTGGCTGCGGCGAGTAGACATCGATCGTCTGCGGCCGGGCGCGTTTGCGGCGAATAGAAGCGTCGAGGGTTCCTTTACGACGAGTTTGGCACGTGTTGGACTGCAGACGTCGCGCTGAGCGCCTTGCTGTTCATCTGCATGCTGCCATTGGGCGCCGTCGCGGCAGCTTTCATCAAGCTCGACAGTCGCGGCCCGGTATTCTCCTAAACGAGAGGGTCGGGTTGCAGGGCCGACTGTTCCGGCTGGTTATGTTCCGCAGCACGCGTGTGATCTCCGCCGCTGGCTTGGACAGGAAGGGGGCAATCGTCAGTCTTTCGGAAGTGACGCGGGTCGGTCATTTCCTTACAACGGACTCGCATCGAGGAATTGCCCCAGCCGTGGAATGTGCTGCGGGGCGATATGAGCATAATCGTACCAAGACCAGAGGCCCCTTCTTCGTCGCGCGACTTGCGGTAGAGCTGCCATGCTACAATGATCGCACTCTGGTGAAGTCCGGCATTACGGGATGTGCGCAGGTCAACTGCGGATACGGCGCCATGGTCAAGGAAGCACGGGTGCAACTTGCTTACGCTCTCTACTATTTGAAACATCGGAACGTTCTCTTCGACGTGCGGATCCTTGCGTTTACCATCTGCGCAGCATTGTTTGAGGCAGATTTGCCTTGAGGTGGCGAACGCTAGCTATGGCTGTCACGTTGCCGTTTGGACTGAGACGGGCCTTTTTCAAGGATTGCGGTCACTTGCTCGGAAGTCGGCAAGTAAGGAGACATATAGATCCGGTACCATGCGGTATAATTTAAGCTTTTGCTCGGGGGCAGTTGGCCAAATCGCCGCCTATTGGGTAACTATGCCTCTAAACTAAGAAATCGCTTTTGGAGTGAGAAGGGAGTGGGAAAAACTTGTGCTGACGGGAGGGAAGTGGTGTGAGATGGCCTCCTTTTCGGAAAGAAGTAATCCGTGCAGTGGATGATTAGGCTCGGGGCCAGGACAGGTTGAAGTGAAGTCCAAAGATCCAAAATCGGTCGATTGGATCGGCGAGCAGTCGGCTTGTCGACGGATAGGATGGGCCTGATGCTCGACGAGACGAAGGCACTCTTGGCCGAACTGCAAAGCCGTGTTGTCCGAACGCAGATCGACGAGAAGGTCAAGTGTGAAAGGGTCTGTAGCGATTGCCTGAGCATGAGACCCGTCCAGGATCAGCGCACGCGGGTACCGCAAGCCCTATCCCGGACAGTGCACGTCGCCGTACCGCGGATTAAGGTCTGCTGCTCCGTGGACAAGGGGCCGTTCGGGGACGTCCCGTTCTCACCGGCGTTGGGTCTCCTACCTGATCGCTGTACACTGGAAGTTCGCCAGCTCGAGGTGGAGCTTGATGGCCGGCACTCTGTCCGCGAAGCAGCCCGTCTCATGGCCACGTTCCTACCCTGCCCACCGCCGAACCATGCCAGCGTGCGCAACTGGCTGCATCAGGTCGCGGAGGAACTCGATGCCAAGGACGCTGCACCGGCCTCACCAAGCCCACGCGACCTCGGGATCGTGGAGGTGATTGACGGCGCCCATATTTGCGCCGCCCCTGGGTATCAGACCCGCCATTTTGACGTCACCGTGGGCAAGGTCGTGGCCCCTCGGTGCCGATCCCGCCGCTTTACTCTTGCGCTGTTGGGCGCAGAGCCGTCGTTGTCGCACATTCGGGCGGCTCTGGCGGCGCAGAGGTGGCGACCGCAGGTACCGGTTACGGGCATCAGCGACGGGGAAGCGGTCTTGTCCGAGCCGGTACCGAGCGCAACAGGCTCCGACGTGACTCGCATCCTCGATTGGTGGCACATTTCCATGCGCGCCCGCCACACCGAGCAAACCTTGCAAGGTGTCTATGCACTGAATCCCGCGCATCAAGCAGAACTCGACATAGTGAGTTACCGGCTCAGTCGCGTTCGGCATCTGTCGTGGAACGGCTACCACGACGAAGCGCGGCGCGAGTTGTCCGGCTTGCAGCACCTCGCAAGCGAGGCCGTCTATCTGAATGAGGAGAGCCTATGCGCGTCTGTAACCCGCTTCATCGCTCACTGTGAGGACCTTCGCAGCTATCTCGCCAACAACGAGACAGCGTTGATTGATTATGCCTCGCGGTACCGCGCAAACCAACCGCTGTCGACGTCACCGGCCAAAGATTGCGCTGATGAGATCGCTAACGTCCGAATTGCAAAGCGACACCGGATGCACTGGTCGCCTCGTCGTGCACCTCGCCTAGCCATGATTCGCACGGCCGTCCTCGACGGCCAACTTTACTTCCGAGAACCTATCGGAAAAGACTGCGTCATCGCCCGCGTTCTTTCCGTCCCCTATCCTGGCACTCGCGGAACACATTTTGTTGGTCTTCGAGGCGGAAAGAATGCAACGGCACGAAATCGAGGCCGCCCTTGATCTCATCGATGCCTGCCCAAACACCCGGCTGCTGCCCGACAAGGCGAGACTTGCGACGGGCCACACATCCGGCGTCTATCCGTGAGCGGATCGCCGAACCGATCACGAGCCCACGCGGTCACGGGCGAGGTCTCAGTCTCGCGCCGTACGGTGGTCGACCCTCTTCGGCGCCAACGCGACAAAGAATCGCAAGGAATCCCGAAGTACTGGGACGAATCGGGCGCACCGCGCTCCTGCCCGCGGTGCTAATTGCCTCGTTTGCCACCGTGCCGAGCGCACGTGCACAGATTCAAGGCGTTGCCACACCGGCCGCTGGAGCAGAAACAACCCCAGCAACCGGCGCCGGGACCAGCCCACCCGCAACGGGCACTCCACTGCCGTCCACGGCCGGGCCGTCAGCCACGCCGTACGGGTATCCGACCCCGAGCTCAGGTGGCTCCCCGACCGCCGCGCCTCCGGTTGGTGTCTCGGTTCGGTTGGGCGATGTCAGCGGCCTAATCGCTGCGGCAAGTGCGGTAGGCAGCGTCCCCGTGCCACAGCCTGGGCTGATCATAACGCCGAGCCTCGGCTTAGCGGAGGAATACAATAGCAACATTTTCGACACTGCGACGGACCACCAGTCTGACTTCATCACCACGATCACGCCGGGCATACTCATCAATCTCTCAACTCCCTCTACTACCGGGACACTCAGCTACCTCCCCAGCTTCAACATTTATGCTGAACATTCCTCACAGAACAACGTCGCGCAGAACCTGACCGGCTCTCTCGATTCGACGTTGTTGCCTCGCACTTTGTTCCTCTCTCTTCGTGCGTACGCTACCCAGGGGAGTTCCACCGGAGGAGTCCCTTTCGGTGGAATCAGTGCTTCTCCGAAAGCAACCCTCACGACGACCACCGGTTTTTCGTTACAGCCGACTTTCCTGCACCATTTCGGTGATATCGGCACGTTTCAGCTTAGCTACGCACTGCAGTACAGCAGCCAGAGCGGTAGTTCCGCCTTTGCGCCCGGCGCGAACCAGCCTTACTTTGTCCCCACCCATGCGCTCGCGAACGAGGGTACGGCCTCGTTCGTCACCGGTCCGGTCCTCGGGCGCTTTAACGATATCTTGAGCACCATAGAAAGCCAGCAAAGCGGTACGGGCATTTACAACGGAGCCTACCAGTACGTGCTCACGAACACACTCCGCTTCGCCGTCGAGCGCCGGGTTTACATATTCGGAACGGGCGGCTACGAGAGCATCTTCTATCCGAGCGTTCCGGAGGTGAAAATCAACGACGAGATCTGGGCCATAGGCGCCAATCTCACTCCCGGACCGTCAACTTCGATCAATGTGGGCTACGGTCATCTCCAAGGCTTCAATTCACCCTTTCTCAATGCGACGGTTGCCCTCAACCCTCGTACAAAACTCGCCATCTCTTACTCGGACACGCTAGGCGGCTCTCTGCAGTTTCTTCAATATGCACTCAGCAATACGATGGTCAATGCTGTCGGCACGCCGGTCGACACCCAGAGCGGCACTCCGGTTCTGCTTATCAACCAGAGCCTTGCGCTGCAGACGAGCTTGGTTCGCAATGCGATCTTTTCGACCAGCCTCATCAGAACCTGGCCCCGCGATACCCTGGCACTGTCGTTCTTCAATCAAAATCAGAAGCTCATTGCCAACGCTCCCGGAGTGAGTGGTTTCTCGCAGCGTTCGTGGACGGGAAGCATCAACTGGACCCATTCGCTCACACCTCTCCTGACGGCCGGCTCCTACTTTTCGTACGGAGAGACGAACTCCCTGGCGGGCAGCAGCGAACTAAGCCCCGTGGTGGCAGGACAGCTTTCCCTCACCTATCACCTTAGCCCGACGCTCGTCGGAAGTATCGTCTACGCCGTCAGCAGCAGTTCGACCGCGGGCGGTACCGCCCTGCAAAACATAGCGATCATCGGACTGACTAAGACATTCTGAGGTGAACTTATGTATGCCGACTACTACGGATTTTCTGAGATGCCGTTCCGGCTGACGCCGGACAGCCGCTTTTTCTTTGCCAGTGGGGAGCACAGCCGCGCGCTCTCGCACCTGATTTTTGGTCTTGCTCATCAGGAGGGCTTCATCATCATCACCGGAGAGGTGGGCGCCGGCAAGACGATGTTGCTCGAGCGGCTGCAGGAGCGACTCGATCGCGGATCCTATCTGATCTCCCGCGTTGACACGGCGCAGGTTCTGGCAGACGATCTCCTGCGCCTCGTCGCCAGTGGCTTTGGTGTTGCCCCTGGTCCGGACAAGGCTACCCTTCTCCGCGGAATCGCCGAGGTGCTCCGCGATGGGCGTGCTGCAGGCCGCCGTTGCCTGCTCGTAGTCGATGAGGTGCAGGCGCTTGAGCTTCCTGCTCTCGAAGAATTACGCATGCTGTCGAACCTGTCCGAGGCTGGACGCTCGCTCGTGCAGACGATCCTCCTCGGCCAGCCGCAGTTCCGTCGGACTCTTGCCCGCGCGGAGCTCGACCAGCTGCGCCAACGAGTACTTGCCTCATATCACCTCGGGCCGCTGCGTGAGGAGGAAATGCAAGCCTATGTCGAGCATCGGCTGCGTGCCGTCGGGTGGAACGGTCGCCCGAGGTGGGAGGACGGCACGTTCGACCTGTTGCATCAATGCACCGGTGGAATTCCCCGGCGTATAAACCGGCTCTGCGGCCGGCTCCTGTTGCACGGGGCCTTCGAACAGAGTGATTCCATCTCCCCCGCCATGGTCCGCTTGATCGCGCGCGAATTGGAGCGAGATCTTGCGGCGACCGCGGATAGTGCGACGACGAATCCCGATAAAGTGCCGGATCTCATCGATCGAGTAGAGGCATTGGAAGTGATCGTCGCTCGGCGCGAACGGGTCTTTGCGCGGCTGTCAGATCTTCTAACGAATGGCGGCAGCGGCAGATGAATGAGACCGGATCCGGAGAGCGGAAAGGACGCGGGCGGTGACGCAGTCTTTGCCGATAGGTTGTCGGAAGTAAAGTTGGCCGTCGAGGACGGTTGTGCGAATCATGGCTACGCGAGGTGCACGACGAGGCGCCCAGTGCATCCGGCGTCGCTTTGCAATTCGTACGTTGACGATCTCATCAGCGCGGTCTTTGGCCCATGACGTCGACAGCGGTGTAAGCGTTTGGGCTGATTTTCAATTACCCACAATTTTGGACGAGCGGCGTGTATTGCCCGGCGCGAATCGCGTGTGATTCCTTGTCTGGCGCCGATTCAGGAACGGTGCGATGGACGGTAACCGTTGCGAGTTGCTTTCAATTACCCACAAGTGGGGGCCGATCGCTGGTGTTGCCGGACGCGAATCGGCTGTGATTCCTTGCTCAGCTCCGATTCGGGAGCTGGGCGATGGATGGGGCGGACGCCGCAAGGGTTGATCACGAGTTGGCTGGCTGTCATTTTGCGGACGAGCGTCTGGGCAAGCGGCTCGGTAAGCTGTTGGCGCAGATTGGGGGCGCCATGGGAGCGAGCATTCTGCTCGCCTGCGAGGATTGGGCGAACACGAAGGCGGCGTACCGTTTTTTCGCCAACGAGCGGGTGACCGAGGCGGAGATTCTGGCTGGCCACCTCCAATCGACACAC
>JASHOF010000119.1 GCA_030041255.1 Acetobacteraceae bacterium | reverse complement strand
TATCTATGTCCGCTCGAAGCTGCCGTGGGTACGCCTGCCCGATGGGGTTGCGGCTTTCGAAGCCTACTATGATTCACGGAAGCTCTGGCCGGAGGCGAGCTTGGCGCGAGCCGCCGCCATCCGCGGGCGATGAAGCGAACGGCCCGCAATAGTCACGTCTTTTCCCCTGTCGGGCCAAACTCGTGCCGCATTGCCCGCCGAACTCTGGGTCCATGAGAACCGCCATGCGAACGTTCCTCGGCCTCATGGCGCTGCTGGCACTCGCCGCCCTCGCCGGCTGCGGTGTCGTCGCGGCCCCATGCCGCGTCGCTTCTGCGGGGTTGAAAATGGTCCCCATCGCCGGGCCCGTTGCCGCGGCGCCGACCGACACCTGCGCCGACGCGATCGATCCGACGCCGACCCGAAGCTGACGCCCGCACTCCTCCGCCGGCGCTGATCAGACTTCCGGGCAGCGCTCGATGAGGCAGGCATCGCCGTAGGAGTAGAACCGGTAGCGCGCCGCGATCGCGTGCCGATAAGCCGCGTGCATCCGTTCCCTCCCGGCGAACGCCGAAACCAGCACGAACAGGCTCGAGCGCGGCAGGTGGAAATTGGTGAGCAGCCGCTCCGCCGTGCGGAAGCGGTGCCCCGGCTTCAGAAACAGGCTCGTCTCGCCGTCGAACAGATTGACCTCGCCAGACGGTCCCGCCGCCGCTTCGAGCAGCCGGAGCGCCGTGGTGCCGACGGCGAGAACGCGCCCGCCCGCCGCCCGCGCCTCGTTGATCGCCCGCGCCGCCTGCTCCGAAACCAGGCCGCGCTCGGCATGCAGCCGCACCTCCTCGAGCGTCTCCTGGCGCAGCGGCAGGAACGTCCCCGCCCCCACGTGCAGCGTGATCCTCGCCATGCGGACGCCGCGCGCCGCCAGCGCCGCCAGCAGCTCGGCCGTGAAATGCAGCCCCGCCGTCGGCGCCGCTACCGCACCCGGCCGGGTCGCGAAGATCGTCTGGTAGCTCTCCTCGTCCGCCGCGGTCGGGCCGTGCGGACGCGTGATATAGGGCGGAAGCTTGAGCCGCGCCGCTTCTGTCGGCTCCGGCCCGGTGAAACAGAGCTTCACGCTGCCATCGGCGGCACGGGACAGCACCCTCGCGCTGAGCCCGCCCGCGAATGCGATGCGATCGTCAACATGAAGTCGCCGCGCATTCCGCGCCAGCGCCGACCATGTGCCGTCCGCAAGCTTCCGATCGAGCGTGATGCCGATCCGCGCCTGACCCCGCCGCCCTTCGAGTTCCGCAGCAATGACGCGCGTATCGTTCACGACCAGGATGTCGCCGGCCTTCAGCAGCTCCGGCAGCCGGGCAATGGCAGAATCGACAAGCCCCTCCCGCCCGATCACGAGCAGCCGCGCGGCGCTGCGCGGACTTGCCGGCACCTGCGCGATCAGTTCCGCCGGCAGCTCGAAGGAGAAGTCGGCCAGTCGCACGGAGAACCGATCATGCAGGCGTCGGCACCAACCGGCGCAGCAGGCGGATGAAGGGAATGCTGAACAGCACCGCCCAGGCCTTGCCGACGATCTGGCCCGGCAGGAAGGCCAGGCTCCCGAACGCGAGCCAGAGAAAAACGAAGGAATCGACCGTCAGGCCCAGCAAGGCGGAGGCCAGCACCGCCAGCATCAGGCGGCGGCGCTGCAGCGGCGAATAGACCGCGAAATCGACCAACTCGCTCAGGAAGAAAGCGGCGGCCGAAGCCACCACCAGCGCGGCCGGAGCCAGCGCCGCCGAAAGCACCGAGCCGAGCGCGATCGCAACCAGGCTCGGCCACGGGCCGAGGCAGCGCTGCACGACATCCCGGAGCACCAGCGCCACCCCTACCGTCAGCACCCCCGAAGGGGCCAGGAGCCCGGGCGCAACCGGCACCACGCAGGGCTCGCCCGGCGGGCAGGCGGTGCCGACATGCAGCACCATCCAGTTGGCAAGCGGGATGAGGCTCAGGAACCCGGCGAAGGCGACCAATCCGAGCCGCCGCGCCCACCCGTTCTCCATCGGCTCACCCGGGAAGGTAGGTCGCGATCTCGATCAGGTTGCCGTCGGGATCGCGGCAATAGACCGAGGTCATCGGGCCCAGCGCACCGGTCTGCTCGACCGGCCCGACCTCGATCGCCACACCGCAGGCACCGAGATGCTGCACCACATCCGTCGCCGCGATCGCGGTGACGAAGCAGATATCGATGCTGCCGGGCCGCGCCTGAGCGGCATTGGGCAGGAACTCCGCCCCCTCCTGGTGCAGGTTGAGCTTCTGGCTGCCGAATCGCAGCGCCGTCCGCCGGTTCGGCCCGAAGCTCTCACGCTCCATGCCGAGCACCCGCTGATACCAGGAGGCCGACCGCTCCAGATCGGCGCAGGTGACAACAAGATGGTCGATCCGGTCGATCGTGAAGCGCATGAAGGTCCCGGCAGTCCTGTCAGGATCAGAGGTAGTACTCGGCCAGCGGGGCGAAGCCGTTGAAGCCCTGGCTCGCGTATGTTGTCACGTACGCCCCGGCGGCATGCAACAGCACCCGCTCGCCGGCGGCAAGCGCGAGCGGCAGCCGATACGGCGTGCGCTGATAGAGCACATCCGCCCCGTCGCAGGTCGGGCCGGCAATCGCCACCGGCCCCTCCGGCCCGCCGTCGTGCTCGGTCGTGATCCGATACCGGATCGCCTCGTTCTCCGTCTCCGCGAGGCCGCCGAAACGTCCGATATCGAGATAGACCCACCGCAGCGGATCGTTTCGCAGGCGCCGGCTGACCAGCACCACCTCCGAGGCGACGACACCGGCATCTGCCGCGAGAAACCGCCCCGGCTCGATCAGCATCCCCGGCAGTGCGTTGCCGAAATGCCGCGTCATCGCCAGCATGATCGCGGCGGCGAAGGCGTCGATCTCCGGCACCGCATCGCGATAGCGCACGGGAAAGCCGCCGCCGAGATTGAACAGGCGGAGATCGAGCCCGGCCTCCATCAGATCGGTGAACAGCATCGCCACCCGCCCGATCGCCGCCTCGTACGTGGCGGTCCGGGTCTGCTGGCTGCCGACATGGAAGGAAAGGCCGCACGGATCGAGCCCGAGCGAGGCCGCGCTCAGCATCAGCTCGCGCGCGAGCGCCAGATCGGCGCCGAATTTTCCCGCCAGCGGCCATTCCGCGCCCTCGTTCGCGACACTGACGCGGCAATAGACCCGCGCGCCCGGCGCGTTCTCGGCCAGCTTCCGAAGCTCCTCGGCGCTGTCGAAGGCGAAAAGACCGACCCCCGCCGCATGCGCCGCACGAATGGCGGCCGCCTTCTTCACGGTATTGCCGTAGCTGATCCCGCCCGGCCGAGCGCCGGCAGCAAGGCAGGCCTCGATCTCTTCAAAGCTCGCGGCGTCGAACGACGAGCCGAGCGAAACCAGCCGCTCGAGCACCAGCGGCGCCGGATTGGCCTTGACCGCATAATAGATTTCCGCGAGCGGCAGCGCGCTCCTGAGCTTCCGGAAATTCCCCTCCAGGCGCTCCAGATCGAACACCAGGCACGGTGCCGGCGGATGCTGCTCAACCAGGAAACGGGCGATCTTCGGTGTCATTGCACCGGCCTCCCTGCCAAGCCCCTCGAAGGGGCTGCCTCGACGGACGCCCGCCTGTTCAAGGCGGCGGGCGGAGTTGACGAAACGGTCGAACGAACCAGCGACGAAGAACAGTTGCCAGAACGCTTGACGTCGTTGCGTAACCGCGAGGGCCAGAGGCACGTGCGTTGCTGCGTAGGAGCCGCAGATAGGGCCCGATCGCCTTGGTTGCAAGCAAAAACTGCCCGGTTGCAGATGCGGCCGGATCACGCCAAGTGAAGTTTATGTCGCTCGGGCAGGATCTCGCCACATCACGAGAGAAAACAGGGGCCCGCCAGCACCCCGGGCGCCGCCGGCTCCGCTTCGTGCTGCGCCGGACCATGCGGGTGATGGTCTCCGACCGGATGTCTCTCTCGGCCGCCGGCTGTGCCTTCTATGCCACTCTCGCCCTGTTCCCGGCGATCACCATGCTCGTCTTCATCTACGGGCTCGTCTTCAACCCGGCGACCGTCGAGCCGCAGCTCAAGAACCTGCACGCCCTGCTGCCGCCTCCCGCCTATGCCCTGATCGCCGATCGCGTGCACGCTCTCGTCACCCGCCAAGGCGCAACGCTGCGGCTCGGCCTTATCGTCAGCATCGCCGTCACCTACTGGAGCGCCTCCACCGGAACGAAATCCCTGCTCTCCGCCCTCAATCTTGCCTACGGCGAAGAGGAGCGCCGCGGCATCCTCGGCTTTCAGCTTGTCGGCCTCGGCATGACCTTGTCGGGGATTCTGGCCGCCGTGCTCGGGCTCGCCACCCTGGTCGGGCTGCCGGCGGCGATCGGTTTCCTCGGCCTCACCGCCTACCAGGGCGCCCTCCTCAAGCTCGCCGGCGTGGCGGCGCTGCTCGCCTTCGTCCTTGCCATCCTCGCGCTGCTCTATCGCTATGGCCCCTCGCGCCAACCCGGTGCGCACCACGTCGTGCTGCCGGGCGCGTTCACCGCCACCATTCTCTGGATCGCCGCCTCCACTCTCTTCTCGCTCTACGTGACGCGGGTCGCCCAGTATGACGTCACCTACGGGCCCCTCGCCGCCGTGGTCGGCGTCATGATGTGGTTCTATGTCAGCGCCTACGTCGTTCTTTTCGGAGCCGAGCTGAACGCCGCCCTCGAGTTCAGCCGCGAGTGCCCGCAGTGCTGACCGCGCACGCCGGCATCGCCCCGCGCGTCGATCCCACTGCCTGGCTCGCCCCGGACGCAACGATCGTGGGCGATGTCACGATCGGCGCCGATTGCCGTGTGCTCTGGGGCGCCCGCCTCGTCGGCGAAGGTGGCGGGCGGATCATCATCGGCCGCAACGCCATCGTCATGGAAAACGCGGTCGTCCGCGCCACGCCCCGGCATTCCTGCACGATTGGCGATTTCTGCCTGATCGGCCCGGGCGCACACGTGGTCGGTGCCCGCCTCGGCGATCAGGTCTTCGTCGCCACAGGTGCCGCCATCTTCCACGGCGCCGAACTGGGCAATGGCGCCGAGGTGCGCGTGCACGCAACCGTCCATCTCCGCACGCGGCTTGCCCCCGGCGCCGTCGTGCCCATCGGCTGGGTCGCGGTCGGGGACCCGGCCGAACTCCATCCGCCCTCCGAGCACGAAGCGATCTGGGCCACGCAGCGGCCGCTCGATTTCCCGGGCTTCGTCTATGGCTTCGATCGCGCCACGCCCGAGCTGATGCGCCAGGTGACGGAGCGGCTCGCCCCCATGCTGGGCCGGCATCGCAACGACGGAACAAACCCCGCGTGAGAGGGCAGGAAAGCAGCCCGCCGGCAGGCCCGAAGGGCGAACTCGCGCTGCGCACGCTCGCCATGCCGGCCAATACCAACCCGGCCGGAGACATCTTCGGCGGCTGGGTCATGTCGCTCATGGATCTGGCGGCCGGCCTCGCCGCGCGCGAGCACGCGAACGGCCGGGTGGTGACCGCAGCGGTCTCGCGCCTGAGCTTCCTTGCCCCGGTCAAGGTGGGTGACGCCGTCTGCTGCTACGCCAGCCTGGCGCGCACCGGCCGCACCTCGATGGTGTTCGAGATCGAGGCCTGGCGACTGCCGCAGGGGCAAAGAGGCGAGCGGCAGAAGGTGACGGAGGCGGAGTTCACCATGGTCGCGGTGGACGAACAGGGCCGGCCCCGGCCGCTGGATTCGCGGTGAGCGAACTTCCGGCTTTGAAGTTGCGCTCCCGGCGGCGGTCCGAAGAAGTTTGCTCTGCGGAGGGCAAAGGAATAGATCGGCTCGGAGGCTTCCGTCAATCTAGCCTGAGCTGGCTCATCTGGAGGAACCATGACGTCGATCGGCGCCTTCGAAGCGAAGAACAAGCTCGGCCAATTGCTTGATCTGGTCGAACGTGGGCAGGAAGTAACCATCACCCGCCACGGCAAGAAAGTCGCGCGTCTGGTGCCCATGCACCCTGGCTTCAACCGCGAAGCAGCGCGCGCCGCGGTGCGGCGCCTGCGCGAACGCGCCGAGCAACGCAAGTTCGGGCACTTTGACTGGACCGAGTGGAAGTCCTTCCGCGACAGCGGGCGTCCGTGAGCCTGGACCACTCTCTGGTGCTCGATAGTTCCGTCACCCTGGCCTGGATCTATAGCGACGAGACGACCGCAGCGATTCGCCGGCTGTTCGACATGGTTGCCGAGGACGGCGCGGTCGTGCCCCAATTGTGGCGGCTGGAGATCGCCAACAGCCTGACTATAGCGGTGCGCCGCAGCCGGATCGATGCCGATTTCCGGCGCGCCGCGCTGGCCGACCTCGCCCTGCTCGACATCCGCACTGATCCCGATACGGGCACGCATGCCTGGACGAGGACACTTGAGCTCGCTGATCGCTTCCACCTCACGGTCTACGACGCCGCCTATCTGGAGCTCGCGCAACGCCGCGCGCTGCCGCTCGCGACGCTCGACGAAGACCTCGGCGCCGCCGGAGCCACTCTCGGCCTCGGCGTACTCGGGAGCGGGGCCGCCGGCTGAGCGCCAATATCGCGGAGCGCCACCCAATGCTTTCATTGGAGCGGGCGCCCGATTCTGCGTAAGTCGGGCGAGGGCTCCAAGCTGCGGCGCCGCCACGCTTGACGGCCCCGGCGAGTAAGAACAAAATAAGAACATGAGTCCCGCTCTTGCCCAGCTCCACGCCCGCATCCAACGGCTCGAACGGCCGGCAGAGCGGCGCCGTGAGGTGCTGGCGTTCGGCCTCGCCGCGATCGACGCGCACGTGCCCGGCGGCGGCCTGGCGCTCGGTGCGGTGCACGAGATCGCGGGTAGCGCGGCCGATGGTGCGGCCATTTTGTTCGCAGCCGGCCTGCTCGCGCGCCTTTCGGGGCCCGTGCTCTGGTGTCACGGTACGCGCGGCCTTTTCCCGCCCCTCTTCCCTCCCGGCCTCGCCGGCGCCGGGCTTGCCCCGGAGCGGGTGATCCATCTCGAAGCCGGCACCGGGAAGGCGGTGCTGCTGGCCATGGAAGAAGGGCTCGGCCAGCCCGGCCTCGCCGGCGTCGTCGGCGAATTGTCCCACCTCCCGATGCTCGCCTCCCGCCGCCTGGCGCTCGCCGCGGAAACCTCCGGCGTTCTCGCCCTCGCCCTCCGAGCAGAGAAAGAAGAAGGAAAAATCGCGCCCAACGCGGCCGCAACGCGCTGGCGCGTTTCCCCTATCCCCGCGCCTCGTCCGCCCTGGCCCGGCCTCGGGCGGGCGCTCTGGCGGCTCGATCTCATCCGCTGCCGCGGCCGGGCGGCGGCATCCTGGGTGGTGGAGGCATGTGATGCGACGGGTCGTCTCGGTATGGCTGGCCTCTTTTCGGGCCGATCTCGAACGCCGCTCCGGGAACAGCGTGCCGGCGCCTGATGCCTCCCTTCGCGCCATCGCCACCTGGTGCCTCCGCTATGCTCCGCTCGTCTCCCTCGATCCACCGGACGGGCTCTGGATCGACATCACCGGGTGCGCACATCTCTTCGGAAGCGAATCGGCACTGCTCGCCGATCTCGCCGCCCGCCTTTCTGCCGCCGGTCTCGCCGCCCGCGTCGCCATCGCCGGCACGCCGGGGGCCGCGCACGCGCTGGCCCGTTTCGGGGTCGGGCGCGACATCATCGTGCCGGCGGACGGTCTCGCCGCCGCCCTCGCCCCCCTGCCACCGGCGGCACTGCGCCTGCCGGAAGAAGCCGCCGCCCTCGTCGCCCGTCTCGGCATCACCTCGATCGCCGCGCTCTCGGCCCTCCCGCGCGGCCCGCTCACCCGCCGTTTCGGCGCAGCAACCCTTTCTCGCCTGGATCAGGCGCTCGGCCGCGCCCCGGAGCCGATCTCGCCCCTCGCCTCGCCCGTCCCGCTCGCCGCGCATCGTGCCTTCACCGAGCCGCTTCTCTCCGCCGAGGCGCTGGCCGCCGCGATCGGCACGCTCTCCTCCGCCCTCTGCCAGACGCTCGAGCGCAAGGGCCTGGGCGCGCGCCAGCTCGATCTCTTCTTCGAGCGCATCGACCGCGTGGTGATGGCCGTGCGCATCGGCACGGTGCGGCCGAGCCGCGACGCCCTGCATCTTTCGAAGCTCCTGCTCCAGCATCTCGAAGAGGTCGATCCCGGGCCGGGCATCGCGGCAATGCGGCTTGCGGCGCGCCTTGCCGAGCCCATCGCCGCCGGCGCTACACCCGCCGTTTTCTCGAGCGATGCGGGGAAACCCGACCTTTCGATGCTGCTGGATCGGCTGGCGAACCGCTTCGGCCCGGCCCGCCTCTATCGCGCCCTGCCGCTCGAAAGCGATGTGCCGGAGCGGTCGGTCCGCCGGCGGACGGTCTGCTGCCACCTGCCGCCGCTCGCCCCATCCAGCGGGAAAACCTGGCCGCCCCACCTGCCGCGCCCGTCCCGCCTGCTCTCTCCGCCCGAGCCGGTCAGCGCGCTCGCCCTCCTGCCCGACCATCCGCCCGCCCAGTTCGTCTGGCGCGGCAAGCGCCACCGCCTCACTGCCGCTGACGGCCCCGAGCGCATCTTCGGCGAATGGTGGAAAAGCGATTCCGAAACGTTCGCTGTGCGCGACTATTTCCGCGTCGAGGATGAACAGGGCCGCCGCTTCTGGCTCTACCGCCGCGGTGACGGCGCGAATCCGGCAACCGGGGACGGAAGCTGGTTCCTGCACGGTTTTTTCTGAGCCCGGATTTTCGCCATGCCGCAGGACACGCTCTTCCCCCGCGACGATGCCCCATGACCCCCCGCTACGCCGAGCTTCAGGTCACCACCAATTACAGCTTCCTCCGCGGCGCCTCCCACCCCGAGGAACTGTTCGCCGAGGCCGCCCGGCTCGAAATCCCCGCCCTCGGCATCACCGACCGAGCCACCCTCGCCGGCAAGGTGCGCGCGCACCAGGCCGCCGCCGCGAGCGGCGTCAGCCTCGTCGTCGGCTGCCGCCTCGATCTCGCCGATCCGGACGGGGAAAAATCCGTCCTCGCCTACCCGACCGACCGCCCCGCCTACGCGCGGCTTTGCCGCCTGCTGACACTCGGCAAGAGCCGCGCCGGCAAAGGCGGCTGCCGCCTTTCGTGGGACGATCTCGCCCGCGCCGGCGACGGCCTCCAGGTCGTGCTCATTCCCGATTGGCCGGGCGCCGCCCTCGATTCCGCTCTGGCCCGGCTGGCCGCCGACTTTCCCGCCCGCGCCTGGCTCGCGCTTACCCTTCGCCGCCGCCCGAACGATGCCGAACGCCTCGAGGCACTGGCCGAAGCGGCACGCCGGGCGCGGATTCCCCCTCTCGCCACCAACGATGTCCTGCACCACGTCCCCGAGCGCCGCATCCTTGCCGACGTCCTCACCTGCATCCGCGAAAAATGCACGATCGACGAAGCGGGCTTCCGTCGCGAGCGCGCTGCCGATCGGCATCTGAAACCACCCGCCGAGATGGCGCGGCTCTTCGCCCGCCATCAAGCGGCGATCGCCAACACCGCCGAGCTTCTCGCGCGCTGCCGCTTCTCCCTCTCCGAACTCCGCTACCAGTACCCGAAAGAAACACCCCCCGGCGTTACGTCACAGCAGATGCTCGAGCATCTGACCTGGGAAGCGGCCCCCCGGTGCTATCCCGACGGCGTGCCGGAAAGTGTCACCTGCCAGCTTCGCCACGAGCTTTCCCTGATCGCCAGGCTGGCCTACGCGCCCTATTTCCTCACCGTCCACAACATCGTCCGCCATGCCCGTGCCCGCGGCATTCTCTGCCAGGGGCGCGGCTCTGCCGCCAATTCGGCGGTCTGCTACGTGCTCGGCATCACCAGGATCGACCCCACGCGCTCCGGCCTTCTCTTCGAGCGCTTCGTCTCCGCCGCCCGCAAGGAGCCGCCCGACATCGATGTCGATTTCGAGCACGAGCGGCGCGAAGAGGTGATCCAGTGGGTGTACGACACCTACGGTCGTGACCGCGCCGCGCTCACCGCCATCGTCATCCGCTACCGCCCGAAGAGCGCACTCCGCGAGGTGGGCAAGGCGATGGGGCTCGGCGAGGAGCAGGTCGCTGCTCTCTCCGCCGGGATCCGGGGCACCGACGAGGAGGATTTCGTCGCACTGTCCCCCGCCACGGCCGATCGCCGGCTCCGCCTCACGCTCGATCTCGCCCGCCGCCTGGTCGGTTTTCCCCGCCATCTCTCCCAGCATCCCGGCGGCTTCGTCCTGACAGAGGACCGGCTCGACGAGCTGGTCCCGATCGAGCCCGCCGCCATGCCCGACCGCCAGGTGATCGAGTGGGACAAGGACGATATCGACGCGCTCAACTTCATGAAGGTGGATGTGCTGGGCCTCGGCATGCTGGGCTGCCTGCGTCGCAGCTTCGATCTGCTCGCCGGGCAGCGCGAGATCCGTCTCGATCTCGACAGCATTCCGCCCGACGATCCGGCCACCTTCGAGATGATCCGGGCCGCGGACACGCTCGGCGTCTTCCAGATCGAAAGCCGCGCCCAGCGCGCGATGCTGCCGCGCCTCGCCCCCCGCGATTTCTATGATCTCGTGATCGAGGTCGCGATCGTCCGCCCCGGCCCGATCCAGGGCGACATGGTCCATCCCTATCTCCGCCGCCGCCAGGGGCTGGAGCCCGTCCGTTTCCCCACCCCGGAACTGGAATCCGTGCTCGGCCGCACGCTCGGCGTGCCGCTCTTCCAGGAGCAGGCGATGCGTATCGCGATCGTCGCCGCCGGCTTCACCGCCGAGGAAGCGGATAGCCTGCGTCGCTCGATGGCAACCTTCCGTCTCCCAGGCCAGGTCTCGCATTTCCGCGAGAAGCTGATCCGGGGCATGGTGCAGAACGGCTATCAGGAGGAATTCGCCGAGCGCATTTTCCGCCAGATTGAAGGCTTCGGCTCCTACGGTTTTCCGGAAAGCCACGCCGCTTCTTTCGCCCTGCTCGCCTATGCCAGCAGTTGGCTGAAATGCCATCACCCCGACGTTTTCTGCGCCGCTCTCCTGAACAGCCAGCCGATGGGCTTCTATGCGCCGGCTGAGATCGTGCGCGATGCCAAAGCGCACGGCATCGAGATCCGCCCGGTCTCCGTCAATTCTTCCCGCTTTGACTGCACGCTCGAGCCAACCGATGGCCGCCATCTCGCCGTCCGTCTCGGCCTTCGCATGGTGAAAGGATTTCCCGAGGCCGTCGCGGCCCGTCTCGTCGCCGCGCGCGGCACCCGTCCGTTCACCTCTGTCGCGGATTGCGCCAACCGCACCTTCATTCCTTCAGCGCAACTCGAGCGCCTCGCCGAGGCCGACGGCTTCGCCGCCCTCGGCCTCGATCGCCGCCAGGCACTCTGGGCCGTGCGCGGCCTTCCCGCGACCCCCCTGCCGCTCTTCGCCGCCGCCGGGGGCGAGCGAACGGAGGAACCCGCCGCCGCCCTCGCCCCGATGGCCGAGGCGTCCGAGGTCACCGAGGATTACCGCACCACCGGGCTCAGCCTCCGCCGCCACCCGCTTTCCTTCCTCCGCGGCGAATTTTCCCGCCGCAACATCGCCCCTTGCGCCACCCTCGCCACGGCCCGTCCCGGCAGCACGGTCACCATCGGCGGCCTGGTCCTGATGCGCCAGCGCCCCGGCAGTGCCCGCGGCGTCACCTTCATGACGATCGAGGACGAAACGGGCGAGGCCAATCTCATCCTCTGGCCTGATCTCTTCACCCGCTCACGCCCTCTCGTCCTCACCGCCTCCCTCATCGCCTGCACCGGCAAGATCGAGCGCGAGGGCATCGTGATCCACCTCATCGCCAGATGCCTCTCCGATCTCTCCTTCCTGCTGGCGTCCCTGGAAACGGAAGCGACCTTGGCCCCACTCCGCATCCCCGCCCGGAGTTTCCGTTGAGGGGCACAGCACCCGTGCTATTTTCTCCGCATGACCGCCGCGCTCAAGATTCCGGTCCGGATGACGCTGGCCGAGTTCCTGGCCTGGAATCCGCCCGATGGCCGGACCTGGCAGCTCGTCGATGGCGAGCCGCGGGCCATGGCCCCGGCCAGCCGCACGCACGGCGCCATCCAGGGCGAGCTTGCCCGCCTCATCGGCAACCACCTCCACGATCGCGGAAGCCCCTGCACCCTCATCGCCGCGCCCGGCGTGATCCCGCGCGTCCAGTCGGAGACCAACATCCGCGTCCCCGACCTCGCCGTCACCTGCTCCCCTTATGCCGCCGAGGAGGCCGCGCTCACCGATCCTGTCCTGCTGATCGAGATCCTTTCGCCCAGCAACCAGGCAGAAACCTGGTCGAATGTCTGGGCCTACGCCACCATTCCGAGCGTGCAGGAAATCCTCGTCGTGCACACTTCCGCCATCGGCGCCGAGCTTCTTCGCCGCGCCCCCGACGGCACCTGGCCCAGGCAGCCCGAGCCCATCGAAACCGGAGAACTTTCCCTCTCCAGCATCGATTTCCGCGCTCCCCTCGCCGCCCTCTACCGCACTACCCGCCTCGCCCGCGCCTGATGACGCCACTCAGGCTCACCCTGATCGGCGGCCCGACCGCTCTTATCGAGATGGGCGGCTTCCGGCTGCTCACGGACCCGACCTTCGATGCACCCGGAGAATACCCCCTCCCGCATGTGACGCTCGTGAAGACAGTCGGCCCGGCACGGAGTGCCGCCGCGATCGGCCGGGTCGATGCGGTGCTGCTCAGTCACGATCAGCATGCCGACAATCTCGACCACTCCGGCAGGACCTTTCTCGCCCGGGCGGACCGCGTGTTCACGACGATCGCCGGCGCACGGCGGCTCGGCGCGCATGCGGAAGGACTGGCGCCATGGGAAAGCAGGGCACTGACCGGTGAAGGCGGCCGGAGACTCGTGGTCACCGCCACGCCGGCCCGTCACGGCCCGGCGGGAATCGAACCCCTCTCGGGAGAGGTGACCGGGTTCGTACTGCACTCCGACGATCCGGGCACCCGCCCGGTTTACATCACGGGCGACACCGTCTGGTACGGCGGCGTGGCCGAGGTCGCCCGGCGCTTCAAGCCAGGCGTTGTGATGCCCTTCGCCGGCGCCGCACAGACGCGCGGGCCGTTCCATCTGACGATGGATGTCAACGACGTGATCGAAACCGCCCGTGCCTTCCCCGAGGCGCGCATCGTTCCCCTCCATTGTGACGGGTGGCGGCACTTCATGCAGAACGCCGAGGATCTGAGGAAGTCTTTTGACGCCCTCGGCTTCGGGGCTCAGTTGCTGCTGCTCACGCCCGGCGTCGCGACCGATGTTCCGCTGAGCTGATCGACGTTCATCCCCGCCCGACGAACGGCATCTTGGTCGCCATGACCGTGAGAAAGAGCGCGTTCGCGTCCTTGGGCAGCCCGGCCATGAACACCACCGAGCGCGCCACGTTCTCGACATCCATCAAGGGCTCCGGCCGCACGCTGCCGTCGGCCTGCGGCACGCCCTCCTCCATTCTTGCCGCGAGCGGCGTCAGCGCGTTGCCGATATCGATCTGCCCGCCGGCGATGTCGTATTTGCGCCCGTCGAGCGCGATCGATTTCGTGAGGCCGGTCACGCCGTGCTTGGTCGCGGTATAGGGCGCCGAATTCGGCCGCGGCGCGTGCGCCGAGATCGAGCCGTTGTTGATGATCCGCCCGCCCATCGGGCTTTGTTCTTTCATGATCCGGAACGCCGCCTGCGCGCAGAGAAACGATCCTGTCAGGTTGGTCGCCACCACCCGCGACCATTGCTCGAAGGAGAGCTCGTCGAAGCCGATTGCCGGTGCGCCGGTGCCGGCATTGTTGAACAAGAGATCGACCCGCCCGTATTTCCCCTTGGCTGCCGAAAACAACGCCTCGACCGAAGCCGGATCGGTGACATCGGTCGGCACCGCCAGCACTTCCGCTCCCGCCATCCTGGCCGTCTCCTCGAGCGCGTCCTTCCTCCGCCCGGCAATCACCGTTGCATAGCCATCGCGCACCAGCGCCAGCGCCACCGCCCGCCCGATGCCGCTGCCCGCACCCGTCACCACCGCCACTTTCCCGGCCATTTCCACCCCTCCATTCAGAACACGGCGAACGCTATCCGATGCGATCGGATCCGGCTACTCCGCCACCGCCCGCATCGCCCGGATCAGTTCGGCCTTGCCCTCGAAGCCGATGCCCGGCAGCTCGGGCATGACGATATGCCCGTCCTCGACCGCGACCCGGTCAGGGAATCCGCCAAAGGGCTGAAACAGATCCGGATAGTTCTCGTTGCCGCCAAGCCCGAGACCGGCCGCGATATTGAGCGACATCTGGTGCCCGCCGTGCGGAATCATCCGCTTCGGCGATCAGCTCGCCGCCTCCTGCCTGCGCCAACCGGCCTTCGGCCCGGATGCTCCCCGCTTGCACCCGAAACGAAAAGCGCCAGTATCAACACGATGAAGCGAGGAAACGATGAGAGCTAGGCCGCGCCGAGTGCGCAATACGGTCGACGCCAAAACCCGGAGGAATCCTCCGCAGATCACTGCCCACGTATGTGCAGCGGAACGCTCGGCCTTTGAGGCGTACGCGCGCTCGTTCGGTCTCGACGCGGCTGGCCTCCTGGCCCTGCTGTTGTCGCGCGAAATGCGACTGGGTAAAATTTTGTTGCTGATCGAAATGGACGCGCCTTCTCCAGACCCGCGTAACGCGAAGGTGACCGTTCACGGACGGGACCTCGGGCTGCGCCGCAGCGTTGCAGCGATTGCGAAGACGTGCGATACGAGCGTCTCGAAGGTCTGCGCCGCAGTGATCCGTGCGGAGCTACGAGACAAGTGGCTGGATAGGGCCTTGACGACTCGATTCGAGTCAACATAGCATAGTCGCCATCGTAATGGCGCCCCGAGATCGTGGCTGGGAGGAAGACATGCCGCCGGCGACCGATGTGAATCTCGTAACGTCCGAGGAGTTTGTGACGGACCTCCTCTGCCGGCTCAAGCTTAACTCGGTCGATAAGCTTTGGCTCGTCGACACCAATGAGGACAAGCGCTTCGCCCTTGCGTTTAAGAAGCTCGTCGAAAACCAGGAGCGCCTTCACATCGCTGTCGACTTTTCACTCGCCACGAATCCCTATCACGGCGATTCCAGCACCCTGCGCGAGACGCTCTACTCGCTTCGCGAACGCGGAATCGTGGCGATAAACAACCCTACCTTCCGGACGGTCGAGATCACGGTCGAAAAGGACGACGCCCAGTACCTTCTTAAGCACTCCTCCATCCCGCCCGACTTCATGGCAGAGATCGTCGCCGAGATCTTCCCAGCGACTGGCGAGCCTGATGGACAAGGAAGATATCCTCGCCAGAATTAAGAGTTTCGCCGAGGACTTTGCACAGCGAAAACTCAATCCCTACATAAAAAAAATCTCGCGGCCGAATGTCATTCGTCGCTCGGCCAAAGAGATAAACGACGCCATCTGGGGCACAATCAAGTTCAGCCCACTTGAAGTCGTCGTCATCGACTCGCCACTGGTGCAGCGGCTGCGTTTCATCCGCCAGCTGGGGGTCGTCCACTGGGTCTATCCGGGTGCGAGCCATTCCAGGTTCGAGCACTCGCTGGGGGTTGTGCACCAAGCTCACCAGCTGATCAACGCCATCAATCAAGCGTCGGATACCGCGGCGGCTGCCCCGCCCGTCGACGCAGAAAAGGCTGCCCTGGTTCGGCTCTGCGCTGTCGTTCACGACATCGGACACGGCGTCTTCTCGCACGTGTCGGAGCACGCACTAGCACGCCAGCTTGACCTGAAGCTCGCGCTCCAGCGGTTCGCACAGGCGCATGGCGTCGAGAAAATCCAGCTCAGCGAACTGGTCGCCCACTATCTTATCGGTTCGCCAGCGTTCCATGAGATGCTGGCTATTGCTTTCGACAGCCTCCAAGACCCAATCGTGCAAGGTGGAAACTCTCAAGAAAACGCCGCGCGCGTCGCCGGACTGGCTCAGAGGGCCATCATCGGCCACCACATCGACGAGCAGATACCGTTGCTGCACGAGATAATCACGGGGCCGTTCGACGCAGACAAGCTCGACTACTATGCGCGCGACGCGAAGCGTGCGGGCGTTCCCTCAACACTGGACATCTCGCGGCTGCTGCAGAAGATTGTGACCCGTACGGTGTTATCGCGGGATCTGTCCAGGGATGGGCTGGGCGGGCTCCTTGAACGCCTCGACAACAAGCACCATACGAGGCACATTTTCGGCCTCAAGTGGTCGGGGGCTGCCATCCTCCACGAACTGCACCTTGCCCGGGTGCTGCTCTTCGCTAAAATCTACCGGCACAAAAAGGTCTCCGCGATCGAGTCAATGATCGAGGCGTTGTTCGACGCGCTCGGCTCCCATCCCGATGTCGATGTGATTGACCTGATCGCCCTGTCGTATGGGTTATGCGACGATGAGTTCCTCCTCTCCGGTGCTGCGACACTGCTGCGCGCGCTCGGAGTAACGGAGGATTCACCGGGGCTCCGAGCATTTGCGGATGACACTCTGGGTCGCCTCCGCGACCGCGACCTCTATGTGTCCTCGCTATCGGTCGCGCCCAGGTACCCTGCCGATCCCTGGGCGCACGACACGTCCCAACAGCGCGGCCTCGGTCAGCTGGCGAGCGACTGCAAGAACGAGCAGAAGCTGGCAACGCTTCGGAAGGCGATCGCTGCGGAACTCAGGTCGATTCAGACGGCGCTCCCCGAGTCCGCTGGCGGACTCGACCCTGAGATACTTAAGTACGCGGTTGCAATATCGGCAAAGCCGGCGCTCCAAGGCGGGACCGAGATCGACCGAGCGCTGATTCTGCAGGGTGGGCGTTTTGTGCAGGGGCGCGAGCTCGACTTCTTGAACCGCACAGCGTGGGCGGACGCGTACGATGTGGGCAAGCCTCAAGCGATCCTATTCACGCCTCGCGAATGCGCTGCGGCCGCGTACGTCGCCGCCGAACGGCATGTCCGGACCCAGTACGATATCGTCCTTCCCAGAACTGCTCAGGAAATCAGCAAGCAGGATCCCGACGAGATCGACCAACTCAAGCTTACACTCGAGTCGAGGGGTTGGTATTCGGGCGTCCCGTTTGACATACGCCCCGTGCCAGAGCGTCTACGCCGCCAAGACGTCGAGCGCCGTGTTGAGGACCTCGCAGCGAAGCTGACCACGATCGACGAGCCTATTGGAAGCCTGCCCCCGCGCCGTCCGCCGGTTATGCAAGCCCGCATCAAGAGCTGGCTCGCGCAGTTCCGCGAGGACGCGGTCATTTCCTGCGCACTCGCGGCGCTTGAGCAGCTAAAGGTTCTCGGCCGACAGGACAACCAGGCCGCGCTCGTGGCATTCGCCGAGGCTCATCCTGAGTTCAAGGGAGCAACGATCTGCCCATTGGGCGATATTAAGGACAGTGCAATCGTACAGGCGTACCTTTCCCTTGACCTCGAGCGCGTTTTCCCGCGGACCATGTCCTTAGAAGACGCGATGGCTAGCGGTAGCGCCAAATCCATCGTCCTGCTGGATGACTTCACGGCAACCGGGTCCCAAACGCTCGACATCCTGGGTAACTGGTTCGACGACGATCGGCTGAAGCAAGAACGACTTCAAGAGGCGCGCCTACCGTTCGGGGAACCGGAGCGTACTTTCCTACGATCGAGGCCGGTCGGGTTGGTATTTGTTGCGGGATGGGAAGCCGGGCTCGAGAGGATCCGCTGCGCGACGCGGGAGCTCGGCCTTGATGCCAGGGTTTTCGCCCACCTTACCGATGAGGCTATCCCCTTTGCATTCGAGGGAGCGCTTGGCGGTCAGGATCCAGAAGCCCTCAGCGCATTTAAGAAGAAGTGCCGGCAGGTAGGAAAGGCATTGCTCGCGTCCAACGAGAAGGACGCAAGGAAGCAGGGCGAGCGTGCGCTCGGCTACGGCAACCGCGGCATGCTCCTTGCCTCACGTTTCAATGTGCCGACGCAGACGCTCACCTGCATTTGGATGGATGGAAAGTACGAGGGCGTCGATTGGCACGCGCTCGTTAGGCGGCGACCGAAGGCCTGACTGACCGTTCTGGGTGCCGCCCTGCCAGCCCATCCGCTGGATGGCGCAAGGGACGTGCCGCGAAATCGAGATTGGTATTACTTTGCCAGAATGCGAGTCAGAGAACCTCCGAGTGGGCAGTTCGGTGATCCATGGTTGGCCAGCTTTCGGGAAGCCAACGATTGTGGGCCGAGCCTCGGACAGGCGTGAGGGGTTCAATCCCCGTCTTGAACCATTTCCGGCCCGTTTGGGTCACCGGACGCGGACGCGCTGGATCGTCGCCTTCACAAATCGCAACTCGGCCCAAGCACTCGCTGTGCTCTACTCCGCCACCGCCCGCATCGCCCGGATCAGTTCGGCCTTGCCCTCGAAGCCGATGCCCGGCAGCTCGGGCATGACGATATGCCCGTCCTCGACCGCGACCCGGTCAGGGAATCCGCCAAAGGGCTGAAACAGATCCGGATAGTTCTCGTTGCCGCCAAGCCCGAAGCCGGCCGCGATATTGAGCGACATCTGGTGCCCGCCGTGCGGAATCATCCGCTTCGGCGACCAGCCCGCCGCCCGCACCACCTTGAGCATGCGCTGGTATTCGCAAAGCCCGTACGAAAGCGCGCAGTCGAATTGCAGCCAGTCCCGATCCGGCCGCATCCCGCCATAGCGCAACAGGTTGCGGGCATCCTGGTGGCTGAACAGATTTTCCCCGGTTGCCATCGGCCCCGGGTAGTACTCGCCGAGTGCTGACTGCAGCGCGTAGTCCAGCGGATCGCCCGGCTCCTCGTACCAAAAGAGCGGATACCCGCCGAGCATCTTCGCGTACGCGATCGCCGTCTCGAGATCGAAACGCCCGTTTGCATCGACCGCCAGCCGTGCCTGGCCGCCGATCTCCTTCAGCACCGCCTCGATTCGTCGCCGGTCTTCCTCGATCGGCGCCCCGCCGATCTTCATTTTCACGACCGTGTAGCCACGTTCGACATAGCCCCGCATTTCGGCCGAAAGCGCCGCGAGATCCTTGCCGGGATCGTAATAGCCGCCCGCCGCATACACGAAGACGCGTGGCTCGGCCTCTCCTCCGTGCCGCTCGGCGAGCAGGCGGAACAGCGGCATGCCCGCGATCTTCGCCACCGCATCCCACACCGCCATGTCGATCGTGCCGACCGCGACCGAACGCTCGCCGTGCCCGCCCGGCTTCTCATTCCGCATCATCGCCGCCCACACCCGGTCCGGGTCGAGATTGTCGCCCGTCTGGTCGACAAGCGCGCCTGGATCGGCTTCGAGAAGGCGCGGCGCGAACCGTTCCCGGATCAATCCGCCCTGCCCGTAGCGGCCGTTCGAATTGAAGCCGTAACCGATCACGCGCCGCCCGTCGCGCACGGCATCGGTCACAATGGCAACCAGGCTCGTCGTCATCTTCGTGAAATCGATATAGGCGTTGCGGATCGCCGAGCCGATCGGCCTCGTCTGCTCGCGCACATCGATGATCCGCACCGTCATGCCTTGACTCCAGGCCCTTGTTCGCCGCGGCGGAGCAGCGCCCCCGCAATGGTCTCCGCGAGCCCGCCCTGATACTCATTTTCCCCGCTATCGACCAACTGGGGAGGAACCGCCATGCGCATCGGCTTCATCGGGCTCGGCACCATGGGTCGGCACATGGCCGCCAGCCTGCAATCCGCCGGCCACTTGCTCACCGTGCACGATCGCGACCCCTCGCACGCCGCCCCGCACCTCGCCAACGGCGCCAACTGGGCGGCCTCGCCCGCCGCGGCCGCCGCCGATGCGGAAGTCGTCTTCACCTCTCTCCCCGGCCCGCCCGAGGTCGAGGCAGTCGCCCTCGGCGCAAGCGGAATCGTCTCCGGCCTCGCTCGAGGTGCGGCCTGGTTCGATCTCTCCACCATTTCGCCCTCGCTCGCGCGCCGCCTGCACGCCGCCTTCGCGGAGCGCGGCCTCGCCATGCTGGACAGTCCCGTCAGCGGCGGGCCGCGCGGCGCCGAATCGCGCAGGATGGCCATCTGGGTCGGCGGCGCGGAGGACATCTTCGCCCGCTTCCGGCCCGTTCTCGATGCCATGGGCGATGAGCCACGCTATATCGGCCCGATCGGCTCGGCGAGCGTGGCCAAGCTGGTCCACAATTGCGCCAACTATGGCGTCCTTGCCGTGCTGGCCGAGGTGTTCTGCCTCGGCGTCAAGGCCGGCGTCGAGCCGCTTTCACTGTTCCAGGCCGTGCGCCAGGGCGTGCTCGGCCGTCGTCGCACGCTCGATGCGCTGATCGACCAGTTCCTGCCCAACAAATACGATCCCGCCGCCTTTTCCCTTCGCCTCGCGCACAAGGATGTCGGGCTTGCTGTCGCCCTCGGCCGCGAACTTGGCGTGCCGATGCGGCTTGCCAACCTCGCCCTGGAAGAAATGACCGAGGCGATGAACCGCGGTTGGGCGGATCGGGATTCCCGCGTCGCGATGGTGCTGGAGCAGGAACGCTCCGGCGTTTCGATCGCCGTCGATCCCGCGCGGCTTCGCGCCGCCCTCGAGTGACGAGCCCGCTTCGGGTCAGGAACACGCCGCCGTTCACGTGGATCGCCTGCCCGGCCACGTAGTGTGCCGACTCCAACGCTTGATACCGTAGGATGCAC
>JASHOF010000118.1 GCA_030041255.1 Acetobacteraceae bacterium | reverse complement strand
GTGGTAAGCCTCGGCGCCTCCTATTCGACCGATCTCGGGGTCGGGCTCAGCGCCTCATGGGAGGATCGCAACCTGTTCGGCAATGCCGAGGATCTCAAGCTTTCGGCCGCCACCATGCTCGGCGGCACCGCGATCACCGGGCCCGGCTACGAGGTGAACGCAACCTTCACCAAGCCCGACTTCCTCGCCCCCGACCAGTCCCTGATCGCGACGATCGGCACGGCCGATGAGAGCCTGGACCCGTACGACCGCACCGCGGTCACCGCCGGGATCGCCCTCGCCCGCCCGCTCTATCCGCACCTCACGGCGAGCCTCGGGCTTGCTGCGGAGCGCGAGCAGGTGACCCAGAACAGCATCACCAGCGACTTCACGGTAATCGGGGTGCCGCTCCGCCTCGCCTATGACAACACGAACAGCCTACTCGACCCGACCCAGGGCTTCCGCGGCAACCTTCAGGTGACGCCGACGGCCTCCTTCGGCCCGCCCTCCGCCACATTCCTCCTCGCCAACCTCTCCGCTTCCACCTACCTCGATGTTTCTGCCCTCGCCGGCGAGAAGCCCGCCGGCACGATCCTCGCGCTGCGCGGCCTCATCGGCGCCGCGATCGGCACCAGCCTCGCCAATATCCCGGCGGACAAGCGGCTCTATGCCGGCGGCAGCGGCACCGTGCGGGGCTACAAATTTCTCTCGCTTGGCCCGCAATTCCCGAACGACACGCCGACAGGCGGCACCGCCGTCTCCGCCGCCACCGTGGAACTGCGCCAGCGCGTGTTCGCCAACTGGGGTGTCGCGACCTTCCTCGACGCGGGCCAGGTCTCGACCGACGGCGATCCGTTCTCCGGCACACTCCGCTTCGGCGCCGGCGCCGGGCTCCGCTATTACACGCCGGTCGGGCCGATCCGGCTGGACGTGGCAGTGCCGCTCAACCGCGAGCCGGGCGGGGATTCGTTCGAACTCTATATCGGGCTCGGGCAGGCGTTCTGATGCGAAGCCTGGCCAAGCGGGTCGGCATCGGTGCGGGCAGCTTGGCCGGTGCGCTGCTGCTCGTTCTCCTGCTGCTGCTCGGCGCCAACACCGGCCCCGGCCGCGCGCTCGTCACCACCCTCGTGCCCCGCTTCACCGACGGCACGGTGCACGTCGCGGGATTGTCCGGGACCCTGCCGGGGCACATCCGCGTCCAGCGCCTGGTGCTTTCCGATGCATCCGGGCCCTGGCTCACGGCGCGCGACGTGGTGCTTGACTGGCGTCCCCTGCGCCTCCTCGGCGGCACCATCTTCGTCGACCGCCTCGCCGCCCCGGAAGCGCATCTCCTGCGGCTGCCGGCAGAACAGACGGAAAGCGCGGCGCTTTCGCCGGCACGACCGGCAAAGCCGACACCGCTCATCGTCTACGAACTCCAGGTGCAACGGCTCCGCATCAGCTCCGCCCTTGCCGGCCATGCGCTCGATCTTGCCGTCACCGCTTCCGGCGAGCGCACGAATGCCGGCCTCTCGTCGCTCAATGTCACGGCGCATGCGCTCACCGGCGGCGGCCGCTATCGGATCGATGCCCGGCTCACTCCGGAACGCGTCGCGCTCACCGCCCATCTCGGGGAGCCTGCCAACGGCCTTCTCGCCAGCCTTGCGGGATTGTCCTTGCCCGGCGCGATCCGCCTCGATGCCAACCTTTCCGGACCGCGTTCCGGGGTCGCAGCCAAGATTGCGGCAAGGGCGGGGCCTCTCGTCGCCGACGCCTCGGGACGCGTCGATCTCGCCGCCCGCTCCGCCAGTCTCTCCCTTTCCGCAAGCGCCCCGCCGATGCAGCCGCGAGCGGGAATCGCCTGGCGAGGCGTCACTCTCAAGGCGCGGCTCGACGGTCCCTTCACGTCGCCCCATCTCTCGGGAAATCTCGACGTGACCGGCCTCTCCGCCGCCGGAGCGAACATTTCGCGGATCACGGCACGCCTCACCGGCAGCGGCGGCCTCGCCCACCTCGAGGCCAAACTCTCCGGCATCGTGCTGCCCGGCCCGGCACCGGGCCTCCTGGCCGAGGCACCGCTCCTTCTCGACGCCAGCGCCAGGCTCGATGCGCCCGGCCGCCCGGTTTCCTTCACGCTGCGCCATCCCCTGATCATCGTCGACGGCACGGCCGAAACCGCTGGCGCGCCCACCCTCGCCGCCACCATCGATCTTCCCGATCTCACCTCGCTCGCCGCGATCGCCGGCCTCGGAATGTCGGGCGGCGCGTCCATCAAGCTTACCGTGAACAAACAGCCATCGGGTTTCGCCCTGTCCCTGGGCAGCGCGCTCGCCCTGAACGCCGCTCCGGCTCCCCTTCTTCCCCTTCTCGGAGCGGCACCGCACATCTCTCTGGCCGCCGGATTGCGGAACGACACCGTCACCCTTTCCCACCTTTCCCTCCTCGGCCGTGCATTCTCCCTGCACGCTCACGGAGATCTCTCCGGTGGGAAAATCGCGCTCGCCTGGCAGGCCGCCCTCTCCGATCTGGCGCCACTCGATGCGGACCTGAGAGGTCGCATCACCGCCACGGGCACGCTCGAAGGCCGGACCGACAGAATGGCGCTCGCCGCGCAACTCGGCGGCACGCTGGGCACGGCCATGCTTCCACTCCAACCGTTCCACGCCACCCTCGCGGCAACCGACCTTCCGGCAGCGCCGTCAGGAAGCCTGGTGGCGGAAACCGATCTCGATGGCGCACCGCTCGGCCTGGCGCTGAAAGCAACGGAAGAAGCCGGCGATACTGTCTCCGTAACGATCGAGCAGGCGCACTGGAAAGCCGCCCATGCCCAAGGCGCGCTGACCTTCGGCGCCGGCAGGCTGCCAACCGGCCACCTCACCTTCGCCGCCGGAAATCTCGGCGACTTTTCTTCCCTCGCCGGTCCTGCGGTCGGCGGATCCGCCGCCGGATCGCTGAGCTCTGTGTCAACGCCGTCCGGGCCGCGACTCCTGCTCGATTTCAGGGGCGCAAGCCTGGCTGCTGCCGGCGTGACCATCACCAAGGCACACCTCAGCGCCACTCTCGACCATCCTCTCGGTGATCGGCGGTTCGATTCCACCCTGCGGCTCGATGGCCTCAGCGCCGGTGGCGTCACCGCCGCCGCCTCGATGTCCGCCGAGGGCCCGCTCGATGCGCTGGCGATCAGGCTGAACGCCGCTTCCGCTTCCTTCGGAACAACCAGCCTCCGTGCCGCGGCGCTGGTCAACGCAAGCGCCGGCGATGCCTCTCTCTCCGCCCTGGCCGCGGATTGGCACGGCGAGGCGGCGCGGTTGCTGGCGCCCGCTCGCATCGTCTTCTCGCCCGGCGTTTCCATCGAAGGGCTGCGCCTCGGCATGGCGGGCGCCGAACTCGATGCCAGCGGGCGGATCAGCCCGAACCTCGCCGCCACCCTTCAGCTTCGCAATGTCACCTCGGCGCTGCTTGCCCCCTTCATGCCGGGCCTCGCATTCAAGGGCAGGCTCGATGCCGAAGCGAAACTGGCGGGCACGCTCCTCGCCCCCACCGGCACGCTCCAGCTTCAGGCGTCGAATCTCGGCCTTTCCTCGGGCCTCACCGCCGGCCTGCCGCCGGCAAACCTTGATCTCACGGCCGCGCTCGCCGGCCATGCCGCGCACTTCCGGGGCGCACTTTCCGCCGGAAGCGCAACCCGCCTCACCCTCTCAGGGACCTTGCCGCTCGCAAGCCACGGCGCGCTCGGTCTTTCCGTCGGCGGCGACGCGGATCTCGCCCTCCTGGAGCCAGCGCTCGCCGCCGGTGGCCGGCACATCGCCGGTCGGCTCGCGCTGGACGCAACCGCGCGCGGCACCCTCGCCTCCCCCGTGATCGCCGGAAGAGCCCGTCTCAGTGGTGGAACGATCACGGATTACCAGAGCGGGCTCGCCCTTACCGCGATGGCGGCGAACATCGCCATCGCGGACGGCCGCATCCAGATCCAGGATTTCCACGCGCGCGCCGGGCCCGGAACGATCAGCCTTGCCGGCGGAATCGGCGCGCTCGAGCCCGGTGTCCCGGTCTCTCTCACCGTCATCGCCGAGAACGCTGAACTCTTGCAATCGGATCTCATCACCGCCCGCCTCGATTCCCATCTCGAGCTCACGGGTCTTGCGGAACGAGGGCTTTCAGCACGTGGCCGGGTCGAGATCCGTCGCGCCGAGATCCACATTCCGGACAGCCTGCCGCCCGACATCGCCATGCTGCACGTCGTGCGCCCAGGGAGCAAGCCGCCGCCCTCGCGCGCCGATGTGCCCGCCATCGCGCTCGATGTCACCCTCGAAGCCCGGCGGCAAATCTTCGTCCGCGGGCGCGGCGTCGATGCCGAGTTCGGCGGCCGAATCCATGTGTCGGGCACACTCTCCGCACCGGTGCCGGAGGGGAGTTTCCAGCTCGTACGCGGCCAGTTGAGCCTCGCCGGGCAGACCCTCGCCTTCACCTCCGGGACGATCGGCTTCAATGGCGGCGATCCCACCGATCCCGCACTCGACCTGGTCGCCACCACCTCGAGCCGCACCACCACCGCGACACTCACGCTCGCGGGCACGGCGCAGAAACCAAAGGTCACGCTGTCGAGCGTTCCCGAACTGCCTCAGGATCAGGTCCTGGCTGCCCTCCTCTTCGGCACCAGCGCCACAAGCCTCAGCCCCTTCCAGCTTGCCGAAATCGCCAGCGCGCTGGCTTCCCTCACCGGCGCCGGCCCCGGCATCGGCAACCCGCTGGGTACGCTGCGCAAGGGCCTCGGTCTCGACCAGCTCAGCGTCGGCTCGGATGCCAACGGCAAAGCGGCCGTGCAGGCCGGCCGCTACATCGCGCCCGGGGTTTATCTCGGTGCCAGCCAGTCTGCCGCCGGCGGCGGCGCGGGGGCCCAGGTGAAGATCGATCTCACCAAGCACCTGCAGCTCAACGCCACCGTCGGCAACGGCGGCGGCAGCGCCACCGCGATCGGCAGCGCCGCGGAGCCGAACACCAGGAACGGCTCGAGCGTTGGCCTCACTTACCAGTTCCAGTATTGAGCCGCGCGGCGCTGGTCTCCTGCCCCTCAAATTCGCCGCATTCGACGGCCCGCGAAGGAACGATGCCCCATGCCGATCTACGCCCTCGATGACCACGTGCCCGAGCTTCCGCCCGCCGGGCACTTCTGGATCGCACCCGACGCGCACGTGATCGGCCGCATCCGCCTGGGGCATGATGTCGGCATCTGGTTCGGTGCCGTGCTGCGCGGCGACAACGAGCCGATCGAAATCGGCCAGGCAACGAACATCCAGGATGGCGTGATGATGCACACCGACGAAGGATTTCCGACCACGGTCGGATCGGGCTGCACAATCGGGCATCACGCCATCCTGCACGGCTGCAAGGTTGGCGAGAACACGCTCATCGGCATGGGTGCAACCGTGCTGAACGGCGCCAGGCTCGGGAAGAACTGCCTCGTCGGCGCCCACTCGCTCGTCACCGAAGGCAAGGAATTCCCCGACAATTCACTGATCTTCGGCGCCCCCGCCAAGCTGGTGCGAACGCTGGACGAGAGAGTGGTCGAGTTCCTTCGCCAATCCGCACGCGACTATGTCGCCCGCTGGCGCCGCTATGCCGCCGGCCTCAGCCCGATCGGATGAAGAGTCCTCAGCCCGGCAGCGCGACGCCCTTCTTCACCAGGATGCAGCCATAAGGGCGAAGCTCGCCGGTGGCGACGATTCCGAACGCCTCGCGCGCCCGCGCATAGAAGGCATGTCGTTCAATTCCGACCAGCGCCACCCCGCGGCCTTCGCGGCGATCGATCACCTGCTGGCAGAGACGTTGCACATCCGGAATCTCGTCGGGCTTGCCCACGACCTCCATGCGCAGCGCCGGATCCGGCACGAAACGATCCAGTGGAATCAGGGCCAGGCAGGCATCCAGCGCCTCCGGCAGATCAGCCCCATCCAGGCGCACCAGGCGGCGCGCCAGCGAAACCGCAGGGAAATGGGCATCGACCAGCGCCACCTCATCGCCGTGCCCCATCGAGGCCAAGAGATGCAGAAGGTCCGGCGTGTGCAGGCGTGCCAGTGTCTTCAGCATCGATCCCGCCGCCTCGCTTCGTCGTCCATGATCTCGTCAAGCTCGCCCATCATGCAGGGCGGCGAAGAGTAGCGTGCCCGCCCCTCTTCCCCTGGTTCAGGCCCGCGCTCGTGTTTCACCGGCACCGTCGGCCGGTCCGGCTTCTTCGGCTCCGTATCACGCGTTTTCCCGGTCTTTTTCATCTGCGCTCTCTCCTGCCCCTTCCGACCTCACCCCGGTTCCATTCAGCACCCTGGCCGAGCCCCCCGCAACCCTCAGTCTCCAGGCGCGGACCATGTGCAATCGGCCAGGGTCCGGCCGTTCAGGGTCTCGAGGAACGTGGCGCGGGCCTGCATCAGCATCCCCCGCAGCCGGCACTCCGCGGTCAACGGGCAGTGCCCGCCATCGGCGCGGCAACATTCCACCAGCGGCTGGTCGCCCTCCAGCAGAGCCACCACCTCGCCGAGGCGAATCGCCTCCGGCGCCCTGGCAAGCCGCACCCCGCCCCCGGCACCACGCACGGCCCGCACATAGCCGGCGGCCGAGAGCCGCTGCAGCACCTTGATCAGATGATGACGGGACACGCCAAGCTCCCGGGCAAGAACGGCGCTCGTCTCGGCCCTGCCCGGCGCAGAGCCGAGCCGCATCAGCGCGCGCAACCCGAAGTCCGTGAAGCTCGTCAGGCGCATGGCACCCGCCGATAATCGGTATTTTTAATACCACAATCAACTGCTAGAATTCATGTCTTATGTCGGCTCATTCCGCACCGGATGAAGAACCCGCTCTTCGTCGTGCCCGGTTCACCGAAACGGTCATGGCGACAACCGGCATCGACGAAGCCATGATCGCAACGCTGGTGCAGCGTTTCTACGCTGCCGCGCGCGAGGATCCGCTGCTCGGCCCGGTCTTCGCGCAGGTCCGGGACTGGGACACGCATATCGCCCGCATCACCGATTTCTGGTCTTCCGTCGTGCTGATGAGCGGGCGCTACCACGGCAACCCGCTCGCCGCGCATCAACCCTTCCTGCTCGGCGAGGCGCATTTTTCACGTTGGCTCGGGCTCTGGGCCGAGACCGCCAGGGCCTCCTGCCCGCCCTCCGCAGCAGAGTGCTTCATTCTGCTCGCCCAACGCATCGCCGCGAGTCTCTCCCGCGCCCTCGCCACTCCGCTAGGCACGCCGGCACTCGAACCGAACGAGGCGCCCGCTGCGAGCGATCACCGCACCCGCTCGCATCACCTTTCTCCGCTACCCCACTCGCGCAAACCCTGATCTTGCTGCCGCCGGCACGTCATCCAGGGGGATCCTTCGCGGGCGCTGCCGGCATGGCTTTCGGTAACGGGCCGACACGTTCTGCTGTCCGCTTCCCAATACATCCCTCCACTTTCGCCCCCGGCTCTGCGGTGCTACGCTGAGCGAACAATCGCGCGGGAGGCGTTGAAGCTGGTAGGCAGTTGGACCGGGCGCCCGCATATCGCCGCAACGGGTCCCGCCGCCATTCATGTCATGTAAAGAGTACTCCTGGGCGAGCCGGCGGACGGCGTCCTTCCGGCCACAGTCGGCAGCCGGGCGGCTCAGCCTCAACCACGTGTAGGGGAACGCTGAAAGATGGGGTTCAGATCTGTCCTGACTTGCTTCGGCACCGGATCGCTGATGGTGCTGGCGATGTTGGCAGTTGCCGGACCGGCCGGCGCTGCTGGTTGCAATCCGAATGAGAAGTCTCCGGGCGTCACCGCAACCACGGTCAGGCTCGGTGCAACGATGCCGCTGACCGGCTCTGCCGCCGCCGGCGGGCTGGGCGCCGGCGCCGGCGCCAAAGCATACTACGCCATGGTCAATGCGGCGGGCGGCGTACACGGCCACAAGATCGACTTTACCCTGCTCGACGACGAGTACAGCCCTGCTGCTGCCGAGCGACAGATGCGGGTCCTGATCGAACGCGACCACGTTTTCGCCATTGCCGGCGGAGAGGGTACTCCCAACTTCCTGGCCGTCGTTCCCCTCATTGAACGCGAAGGCGTTCCTGCCATCGGGCCGTACGCTCCATCGAGCGAACTCGGCACCATGAAAACGCCACACGTCTTCATGACCGCGGTCAACTACATCACGGAGTTCGCCATTATGACGCGCTACGTGAGAGAGTCCGACTATGCCAGGTCGTTCAGCCTGGTCGGCGTCCAGGGCAATGTCGGCGATGACGCAAAGGCCGGAATGGAGCAAGGCATCGGCAACCCGTCGATCAAAGTCGATTACATCCCGGAAATCCCTGGAACGCCGGACTTCACGCCGATCGCCACCCAGCTACGCCGGGAAAACGCCGAGTGGACATTCCTGATCCTGACCAATACCGATACCGGTGAATTGCTCGAGGCCATGCACCGGATCGGCTACAACCCCCGGACCGCGGCCTGGGCGGGCATGAACGATCCAGGCTATATCAAGGCGTTCGGTCCCGTTTCGCAGGACATGATCGTGGCTGAAGAAACCGCGGCACTCGACAGCAGCGACCCGCTCGTCCAGCAATTCGTAACCCAGTTCACCAAGGAGACCGAGCGCGCTCCTGGCAAGTTCGAAGAACTCGGCTGGGTCCAGGCCGAACTCGTGGTCAAGGCTCTGCAAGACGCGAAGGCACTGACCCGTTCCTGCCTCATGGACTCTCTCGAGCAAATCCGGGATTTCAAAACCGGTTTGCTGCCCCCGATCACCTTCGGTCCTGACCGCCGGCAGGGCGTCAATGCCGTCGGCCTGGTGCAGATCAAGGGTGGAAAGGTCGTCGAGATCGTGCCGTTCCGCGCGCTGGACTGAGCCGCCGTCGACGATGCCGGCGGCAGCGCTCGCCGACGCGGCGCAAGTCACCCTCTCCGGTCTGGCCACCGGCGGCTTGTACGCCGTCCTGATGCTCGGCGTCATCCTTGTTTTTCAGGTCAGCAAGAATATCAACTTCGCCTACGGCCAGACCGGTATGGTGGGCGTGTTCCTCAGCTATTTCCTCTACGCGGTGGCCGGCATCCCGGTCGTCGCGGCGCTGCTCGCCGGATTGGCACTGGCCCTTCTCGTCGCCTCGCTCACCGATCGGCTGATCATCCGCAATATCCCGGCCCGCGAAGGCTTCGACCTGGTCGTGACGCTCGGTGAGCTCCTGCTGTTGACATCGCTCGCCCAGCTTGCATTCGGGACCAATGCGCAAAGCTATCTGAAATTGCTGACGAACTGGACCACGGTTCGCGGCGGCGTGTTTATCAATGCCAACGACATTCTCTGCCTCCTGCTCGGCATCGCGGTCACGCTCGGTGGGCATATCGTGCTGACGCGGACCAGCCTGGGAACCTCGTTGCGGGCTTCTGCGGCCGACGCCGCGATCGCCAAGAGCGCCGGCATCAACGTCCTCGGGTTGCGCACCGCAGTCTGGACGGTGTCAGGACTTTTGGCCTGGGTTGCCGCCAGTTTGTTCGCGGCCCGTCTCTCGGTGAACGCTTTCTACATGACGCCGATCGTGATCAACGTGTTCATCGCAGGAATGATCGGCGGCCTCGATCGTTACTGGCCGCCGATGATTGCCGCATTCACCATCGCGCTCTACCAGTCCTGGGCGATCTACCTCTTCGGTGAGGCAGCCGGCACGCCGGCCGTCTTCATCCTTGTCATCCTGCTCCTCTCGCTCGTGCCAAAGCGGTATCTGGAGGAGCGGCATGAGGCTCGTGCCTGACCTCGCCGTCCCGCATCGGCCCTTCCAGCGCGCCGCGGGTCGCCGGCATGGCGCGCTGTTCAGCGCCGTCGCATTAACCGCAGCCTGGCTCGCCATCCCGGTACTCCTTGGTCAGTACGAAGTCTTCATCGCCGCGCAGGTGATGATCTACGCGGTCGCCACGCTCGGCCTGGATATCGTCTACGGCCGCGCCGGACAATTATCCCTCGCGCACGCGAGTTTTTTCGGGCTTGGCGCCTACACCGCCGCATTGTCTGGCCCGCTCGGCATTCCGCTCTGGGTGCAGCCGGAACTGGTCGTGCTTCTCGCAATCGCCGGCGGAATCATCGTCGCAGTACCGACATTGCGGCTCTCCGGACTGCGCCTTGCCCTGGTCACGCTCCTCTTCGGCGAGCTCTTTGACTGGGCGATCGACCATTCCCTGGCGCTCACCGGCGGCTCGCAGGGAATGACCGTCGCTCCGATGACAATCGGCCCGTTCAATTCGCAAGGCACTGTGGACGCCTATTTGCTGGCGAGCATCATCGCGCTCGGTGCGACTCTGCTGACACGCCAGCTCGCTCGCTCGCAGCTCGGCCGGCGCATGCTTGCGGTTCGGGATTCCGAACTGGCCTCCGCCTCGCTCGGCGTCCCGATCGTCCACACGAAAATTACGGCGTTCATTCTCTCGGCCGTCTTCGCGGGCGCAGCCGGGTGGGTCTACGCCTACGTGGTCGGGTTCGTCTCGCCGACCACGTTCAATCTGTTCGCATCGGTATATTTTCTGGTGGCCGTGATCCTGGGCGGAGCAGGCCGGATTACAGGTGCCTGGCTTGGTTCGGCCTATATCGTCCTCGTCCCCGAGGTGTTCAATCTTGTCGGCTATCCGAACCTGTTCCCGGTCCTCGGCGGCGGTGTGCTGATCGCCATTGCCCTCTTCCTCCCCGGCGGCCTCGTCGAGGGAGCCGCGCTGATCCGCGCACAGCTCGGCCTGCATCGCCGATGACCGCCTTGCTTAAGCTTGACAGGGTCAGCGTTCGCTTCGGCGGCCTTGCCGCGGTAACGGACGTGACGATGGCCTTCTCCCCCGGTTCGTTGACCGGGCTGATCGGCCCCAACGGGGCCGGCAAAACCACCCTCCTCAACGCGATTTCCGGTTTCACGGCCATCACTTCCGGCCATATTGCCATGAATGAAATCGATCTCTCGCCTCTCTCCGCGGCTGAACGAGCGCGGCTGGGTGTCGTGCGCGGATTCCAGACCGTGCGGCTCCTGGAACGCGAGACCGTGTTCGACAACGTGCTCGTCGGCTGCGAGCGGCTGCCCCAGCCGGGTCTGCTCGGCCAATTGCTCGCCTTGCCGCCTGAGCGACGGTGCCGTGCGCGCGATCTTGCGGCAACCGAAACAACCCTGCGCGATCTCGGGCTGTTGCCGATCGCCCATCGCCGTGTGGACGAACTGCCGTTCGCAAGCCGCCGGCTGACGGAAATCGCCCGCCTTCTCGTCGTACGCCCGACCGTCCTGCTTCTGGATGAGCCCGCCGCCGGGCTCGATACGCGCGATCGGCGGGCGCTGGTCGAAAGTATAAGAACGTATCATGAAGCCGGTGGACTGACGACCATCATCATCGAGCACGACATCGAACTGGTCCGGCGGCTCTGCCCGTACTCTGTGGCGCTCGACATGGGGCGCATCATTGCCAGCGGCTCCCCGAACGAGGTGCTGAGCGAGCCCGCGGTGCAGCAGGCGTATTTCGGAGTGCGAAGCGGTGCTTAGATTGCGTGAGCTTCGTGCCTGGTATGGGCGCATACAGGCGCTGTTCGATGTGTCCCTTTCGCTCGACCCGGGAGAGTGCCTGGCGCTGGTTGGCACCAACGGCTCCGGCAAGACGACCATCGTCCGTTCGCTGCTTGGGCTGATCCGCACCGAAGGCGAGATCCGTCTGGATGGGCAGGATCTCTCACGCATCGCAACCCACCAGCGTGTCCGCCGCCACCGCATCGGCGTGGTGCACGAGGGCCGCGGCCTTTTCCTCCGCATGAGCGTACTGGAGAACATTCTGGTCGGCCGGCCCGCGGGAGAGCGGAGCAGGGTCGATACGGCTCTGGCACTTTTCCCAGCCCTCGCCAACCGCCTCCACCAGCCGGCCGGCCTGCTTTCCGGCGGTGAACAGCAGATGGTCGCGCTGGCGCGCGCGGTGGTGCTGCAACCGCGCGTGCTGCTGCTTGATGAACCAACCCTTGGGCTCGCGCCGGTCGTCATCGAAGAGATTTACGGCTATCTTGCCAAACTCCGGGAAACGGGTTTGACAATGCTGCTGGTCGAGCAAAGTGTCCGGCGCGCCAGCGCATTCGCCGATCGGCTTTGCCTCATCCGCAGCGGCCGCTCGGTGATGACCGCCGACGGCCGAAACCCGGCGGCGGAGGCCGAACTGGTGCGCCTGGCCTTCGCCGAAGCCGACCGGCCAGACGAACGCGGAGGAGATGAACGATGACAGAAACCACGCTCGCGGCGGCCAACATCAAGATCGCGCATGACAAGCGTGCGAACATGGCGCGGTTCCTCGAGGCCATCGACGAAGCCGCCGGCAAGGGGGCGGACCTGCTCGTGCTCCCCGAAGTCGGGCTGCAAGGCTATGCCGACTTTGCGCTCCCGTTGGGCGGCAAGGAGGCGGCCGAGCAGAAACGGTACTACTTCCACGAAGCCGAACCCATTCCCGGGCCGGCCACGGAGCGCATCGCCGAGGCGGCGCGCCGGCACGACATGTTCATCCAGTTCGGGCTCGCCGAAAGGGCGCTGCATGGCAACGCCATCTACAACAGCATCGCGCTGGTCGGGCCGAAAGGAGTCGTCAGCGTTTATCGCAAGGTGCACAATCAGTTCGAATTTCCGTACTTCCTGCCGGGCGAGGATACGCCGGTCGTATCATTGCCGTTTGCCAATGTCGGCTCGATCATCTGCTATGACCTGTGCTTTCCGGAACTGATACGCTCCTACGCGCTGGGCGGCGCAGACGTGATCCTGATGTCGAATGCATGGCCGATGAAAGGGCACGACCGGGAACGTGACTATCACGGTTGGGCCATGGATCTGGCGGCGAAGGCAAATGCCTTCTTCAATCAATGCTGGCTGGTCATTTCCAATCATTGCGAGAAGGACGCTTACTCACAGGGGCTTGATTATTTTGGCGGCTCGCAGATCGTCGATCCGTACGGCAAGCCGGTCGCCTATGCTGCAGACGAGGAAGCAGTCCTCACCCACACGGCCGATCTGGCGGACACGATACTGCGCTCCCGCACGGAGGGTTTCTTTGGGCTCAATCTCCTGCAGGATCGTCGCCCGGAGCACTATCGCTCCCTGGTGGCCGAGAGCTATCGCCAGGTACCGGTCCGTTGATCCGCGCCGATCAGCAGGCTATCGCTTCCCTGGCAGCGGGCCCACCTTCATGAAGGCATCGATGACGTTCTTCATGACGCGGGATACGCCGTTGTCGAAGCCGTTGCACGGCAGTGCGCTGGCCCAGGCGATCGAGCTTGCAGAGAAGACGGCACCATCGTTGGGAGTGGTGAAGTACACCATGTCCGCCCGCACCAGCGGATGCTGCGTGCCACCCATGCCAGGATGCATGAACATGACATCCTCCTGCACCAGCGGGTAGTTATCGGTAAATGGTTCGGATGATGCGAGGATGACGCTATGGGGTGGTGTTCCGAGGGTGAGATCATAACGATCGATCTCGATTCCGGCAGCGCCGCCCCGTGCCAGGCCGAAATCGCCGACAATCTCGCCGCGCACGCCCTCGAAGATCCAAGCCACCGACGGATCGTAGCTGTCCGGCATGCGGCGATAGGGAACCGACACGTCCATCCCTTCCGAGGTGAAGCCCGCGCCAACGAGCTTCTGCGGCGCGCGGTTGCGATGTCGCCACAAGCCGCTTCGCTCTCCGGTACTGGCCAGGTAGTGTTCTCCGGCGCGCGCCTGCCATGCACGCGACCCCGCCTCGAGCTTCCGCACCTCCATGATCCACGGCTGTTTCTCGCGGAAGGCTACCACCCAATAGTACCCGTTGCCTGACAGGTAGGCGAGGCGCCCTCCCTCCGCGAGGTAGTCTTCGGTGGCGTCCATCATGCGCTCCGAATAGTACTCGCAGTGGCTGCCATTGATGACCACCCGATACGGCTTGATCGCAGCAATCCCATCTCGATCCAGATCCTCGTCGGTGAGCACCTCGTATTGGTACCCCATGTGATCGAGCCAGGCGACGATCGAGAGATCTGCCGGAAATTGCCACGGGCAGCAAACCGCGGGCATGCGGTACTTGGGCCGCATATTGAAAATCGGGCGACGGCAGGAACTGTAACAGACACCCGCACCGTCGGCATGGTGGTCGTAGGTCGAGAGCCCGAACTCGACGCCGTTTTTGTAAATTTCGACATCGATGTCCTGCAGGATCGGTGTCACTGCTGTGATGGCTTGAACGGCATCGGCCTCGAAACTGAGCTGGGCGTTGGCGTAGGCGAGGTAACTGGCGGTTGGTAGAAGCAGGCATATCGGTGCGCGAGGCCTCGCCGCACGGACGACGAATGGCACGTACTCCTCCGCTCGCTCGTCCTCGGCGGTCAACTTCACCGCATACACGCCGCTCTTGAGCTCTGCCGGGATGGTGTAGCTGAAGCTGGGCTCCCAGCGGCAATCGGTCATCGCATCGTTGTGGAATTCAATTCCGCCATATTCTTCCGGGGCGAGGCGAAAACAGTCATTGCGGCCATTCCAGTTCCAGCCTGTCTGCGCCCGAACCGGACAATTGACACCCTCGGCATGCAGCTTGTGCGGACCGACATCGATGACCGTGTCGCCGATCCCGCGGTCGGTATAGCCGGCCGTCGTATCCCAGTACGCCAGAATATCGGCCGCCCCGGGTTTCCCTCCGGCCGATATCGCTGCCAACTCGCGGCCGTCGAGCACTCCGCCTTGCACGCCGCAGCGATCGATCTTTCCATTGTAGCACTGGCTCACGAATTCCCCGCGCGCCTCGCTTCGTTCGCTGGCACCTCCGATCAGAAACCGCACATCCCCGGCATGTCCGGGTCGCACGCGCAACCGCTCGCTGACGTGCGAGGCGTAATCATAAGGGACGATTTTCGACAGCAGGCTGTTGTACCGATTGAGCACCGCCTGCTGATGCACGACCGCGTTACCCGTCCGTGAATCGAAACTGGCAGCAACGAAGTACCAGACCTGCGGCATCAGCAGCGGCTCCGCCGCCACGGCGTCAGCCTGCGCGCCGTCACCAACCCAGAACTCCAGCCGGCCGGAGCCGTTGATGCCGAGGGCGTACCCGAGATTTCGCTCGACCGACCACCGACCAATGATCACCTGGCGCCCTGCTCCGGGCAGGGTCGGAAACACGTAAGCGTGCAGCGTAAACGCGCCGCCCGGCGCAAGCACGCGTGCCGGATCGGCCACCTGCAGGAAGCTGCCCTTCTGGACGTACTGTTTCCGCGCCGGCCAGTCACGGTCGAGCGGTGCCTCTATCGGCTCCTCCAGGAAGCCCGGACCGTCGGGATGCTCGTCACCATGGATGAGCCGAACCAGTCGGGCCTTGAATGTCGCGGTACCTTCGGCGCTGATCATGAACTTGATGTCATCGCCAGCCTTCACGCTGAGCTTATCCGAGTAGCCATAAATCTGGCTCTTTGCCATGCGCCAGTTTCCTACCTGATCGTTGCCGCCAAACTGTTACGATTGCATCAGATCCTGCACGCGCCGCAAAAACACCGCGTGCTGCGCCTCGTCCGGCGTTGCGTAGACCTTGTCGTCCACCACCCGTGGCGGCACACCACGCCGTCCGGAGAGCGCGATAACGCGGTACTCTGCGAACGACTTGACAGCCAGGATTCCATATTTGTCGGTTATGGCGGCGCGGCGAAAATAGTTGAGAAGACGCTCGAGCGTGTCGCTGTGCGGGCCGGACGGGTTGCGCTTGTGCTCGGCGATCACCTCGTCAGTGACGAGCGGCCGCAAGTGCTTGCGCACGGTCTCATCGAAGCGCCTGACATAGATCGTCTGCTTGTCCCGGATCTCGGTGGCCTCATCGGGCATGACCTCACCTCCTCTCTCGGAGCGTTGCGCGCGACGCTCGCTCTTCCTTCTGCTGCGCCAGGTCGAGAACTGCGTGGCGACGCCGAAGAGTCCGCCGCGCGTGAACAACACCGATGCCAGCATGATCGCGGCAACGATGATCAGGCGGAGCGGGCCGAGTTCGACGAATACCTGGTCCAGCAGCACGACAATCAGGGTTCCAACCACCGCGCCCCCGGTTGTTCCGATGCCGCCGATCGTGATCATCGCCAGCAAGAGCATCATATTGTCCATCGAAAACAGCGATGGCGAAGCACCCGTGAAGTACGTGGCATAGAAACCGCCTATCAAACCCAACGCGGCGGATGAGATGAGAAAGACACGGATACGCGCGGCGCGGTAATTCACCCCCAACGCCTCGGCAAAAGCCTCTTGCTTCTCCGGCGCAGCACGAAGCAGGCGTCCGAGCCTCTGTCCGTTGACCACCCGGTACAACGCCAAGGCCGCCAGCATCAGAACAAACGCCGCAAAAAAGCTGATCACCAAGCCGGTGCGCTGCGATACGCCATTGGGAATGAAGGTCGCAGCACCGTAAAGCCCCCCTTCGGAAGATCCGAGTGCTTGCGACTGCACGGCGTAGACACGGCAAAGCTCGGCCAATCCCACCGTCAGGAGCGCATAATACCAACCTTCCAGCCGGATCGCGGGAATGGCGATGATGATACCGCAGATGAGGCCGAACACCGGCCCGATGGCGATCATGCCCCACCAGGGAAGGCCATAGGTAATTGACAGATAGGCACTTCCATAGGCGCCGACGCCGACAATCGCGAGCGTGGCCAGCGACCAGATACCGGCCGTGCCGACAACCAGGATCCAAACGATATTGATCGCAGCATACATCGCGAAGACGGTAGATGACGAGAGCAACGCGTTGCTGCCGAGTAGCGGGACGATCGCGAGTAAGATCAGCCCCGCCACCCAATAAAGCGGCCTCTTGTCGACGATCGTCCTCCGCGTCGCGAGGCTCCTCGGATCGTAGGCAACGCGAATCAGGAGCGGGGTCCGGCGCGTGAACGGGTAACGGACGCGCAAGCGTGGCCTGGCCCACGCACCCCGTGTATCAGCGGCGGTAAGATCGGCCGCGGCAGATATGTTCGTGGCGATCGCGCCATCGCCGACCGCAGGAGATGCGCCGCTCACGCGGAAGGCTTCCATCGCTACTCCCGCACCGTCTCGATGATACCGGCGATGCCGCGCGGGCGAATCAGCAGCACGATGATGATGAACAGGAATTGTGTGATGAGCACGAACTGGCCACCGATCGAGACCGCCGTCAACGCCTCGATCAGCCCAACCAGCACCGCCGCGATGATCGCGCCCGGAATGCTGCCGAGCCCGCCGGCGAGTGCGACGATCATGCCTTTGAGCAGGGGAGTGAGGCCCGAGAAGGGGCTGACGAAATAGGTCTGGGAGAGCAGGACCGCAGCGAGGCCGGCAAGCCCGCCGGTGACGGCCATCACCGCCATGGCGGTGGACCTGAGACCAATGCCAACCAGCGCCGCGCCTTCCGGGTTGCGCATCATCGCACGGATTTCCAGGCCGCGCCGGCTATGCCTGGCCCAGGCCGCTATCAGCGCCAGCACCAGCCAGGAGGTAACGATGGCACCGAGTTGCCCGGCGCTGACAACCGCGGTTCCGAAATGAAAGCTTGCACGGCCGAACACCGGCGGGAGGGGCCTGGAGCGGGGCCCGAATGCCGTCAGCATGAACTGTTGCCCGAGCAGGCTGATGGCAAGCGTTGCGATCAGGCTGCGCAGAACGTAATTGGGCTTGTCGTAAAGCGGCAGGAACGCCAGCACACCGATCAGCATCCCCACCAGCGCACCGGCTATGATCCCGGCCACCAGCACCACCGGGCCATACGCCGAGAGATACTGCGCGGCCGCCCACGCGCCATATCCCGCGAGCGCGAAAATCAAGCCATGCGCCATGTTGATAAGGCCCAGGCTCGACCAGATAATCGATATGCCGATGGCAAGCAGACCGTAGATCGAGGCCAACATGGCCGCAGTCACGATCACATAGTATGGATCGATTTGCATCTCGCGGCCGTCCTGCCCCAGGCTCAGCGCGCCGCGCTGGCGAAGCCATTGAGGCTCGCTGCGCTCAGCGCATCAGCGCCGCCTTTCAGCACGCCGGCGTGGATGCCGAGCAGGCGGCTGACCTTCCCCTCGAGCATTGAGAGGTTCTGCTCGGCAATGAGCATCGCTCCCTCTTTGAGGTCGATCTGGCACAGCACTGCGATCAGGCTTTTGCTGATACTGGGCGCCAGGCCCAGCGAGGGCTCGTCGATCAGGTAGAGCGAGGCGTCGGCCATGAGGCCGCGGCCGAGGCTCACCATGCGTCGCTCACCGCCTGATAACTTGCCCACCGGCGCCGCAAGCAGCTTGCGCAGCGGCGGGAAGATCTCCAGAACCCGCTCCCGCCGCGCCGCCCGCTCGCGCCAGGTGCTGCGTGTAAAGGCCCCGCTATTCAGATGGTCGACGACGGTCAGGCCATAAAACAAGGCGTCGCCTTGAGGCATCAGCGACAGCCCCATGCGGACAATGCGGTGCGTGTTGCGGCCGGCACTCTGGCTCCTTGTACCCCCGATCTCCCTGCCTTTCAGTTGGATCGAGCCGCTCTGCCAGTCGGTCAGGCCTGCGATCGCGCGCAACAGGGTCGATTTACCGTGGCCGTTGAGACCGATGAGGCCCACCCGCTCACCCGAATACACCGTCAGGTTGATACGATGGAGGACCGTCAGCGGCCCATAGCCGGCGGAAAGACCCTGTACCTGGAGTACTTCCTTCATATGACGCTTTCCCGGGGCGGCGCCTCAGCCAGACTTGCATCGAAATAGGCCGCCCGTACCGCCCGATCCACGAATACCGTCTCGGGAGTTCCTCGCGCGATCAGTTGCCCGAGGTCGAGCACCACGACCTCGTCGGCTATCGCCGACAAGAGCTCGAGGCGATGCTCGACGACGATCACCCCCATTTGCAACTCACGAGCGAAGTAGCGGATCAGGGTGTCGATTTCGTCGATCTCCGAGTTAATGAGGCCGGCCGCAGGTTCGTCCATCAGCATGACGCGCGGACGACGCATCAGCAAACAGGCGAGCAGCAGCTTGCGCCGGCTGAGGGTGTCAAGTGACGCCGCCATCACCTCGCCACCGGCCCTGAGACCGACTTTATCGGCGGCCCACTCTGCATGGTAGCGTGTCAGCAACGGCGGATAGGCTTGGCGCGCTACCTTGAGCACCTCACCCACCGTGAGTGCCTCCGGCACCACCGGCGATTGGTAGGTACGTCCGAGACCGAGACGCGCGCGTGCATAAAGGGGTAGCCGCGTGATATCGCGGCCGTCGTAGAACACTCTGCCTTGCTGCGCCCGGTACCGGCCTGAGAACACCTCGAGCAGAGTCGTCTTGCCAGCGCCGTTCGGTCCAACGATGCCCAACACCTTGCCCGCATCGACCCCGAGCGACACGGCTTCCAAAATCTGGCGCCCGCCGAGCCGGATATGGATGTCCTCGCAGCAGAAGAGGGTTCTGCTGCCTCCGGCACGCATCACCGGTCTGGTCAGGCGCCTGTCCGTCTCAGCTAAGCGCTCATCCAGGGAGCCAACCTGAACTTCGATTCGGTCAAAGCATTCGGCTGGATGATCTTGTGCTGCATGTCCTGCACCTGGAAGTAGAGCGTCGCCATGCCGTTGTTCAGGTCGGTCGTCTGCAGCGGATACTGTATGGCTGCCTGGTAGGCGTTGTTCATGTTGATCGCCCCGTCGACGCCACGATACACGTGCGTGCGGACGTAATCGGCGACGCCCTTGAAGTCCTCTGGTTCAACATGCTTCCAGGCTTCCCCCAGGAACTTGATCGTGTCATAGGCTGAACCGGTATAACAAAGGCCCATCGAGCCGGGGAAAGTGGCCCTGAAATCCTTGCGGAATGCGGCCCCTTGCGGGTCGTTGTAAACGCCGAGAACCGTCGACCAGACCATTCCCTCGGCCGCATGCCCGGCAATGCTCAAAAATTCCGACTGCGAGGGGCCGTATTGCAGGTAAACCAGCGCTCCCTTCACCGGGTCCGCTACGAATGCCTGACAGAACGCCGCCTCTTCCGCGGCGACCCAGTGATCACACATGATGACACCGGCACCCGTCTGTTTCAGGTCCTCCACCACTGGGCCCCAGTCCTGAACCGGGGAAATAACATCAGTCAAGCGCGCCAGTTTGAATTTGGAGTGTTTCATCGCCTCCATGGCCGCTTGAGCGATGGTGTGATTGTAGGCGCTCTGCTCGCGGATGATGTGCACTTTGTGGTTGATCGGCTTCCATATGCCGTCCGCTTCCAACGCCTCCAGGAAGCGCGGGAACATCAGGCCGTAGTAGGTGTCCGGTGGGTCCACTTCGAAGACATGCCAGAACTTGCCCGGGTTTGCCTTGACGATGTCGATGATGTTCTGCTGTGTCGATCCGTGCAGCAGAGGCGCATGATAGTCGCCGAGCCCTTCGAGCATGGGTCGGCCAATCACCGAGAAGGCTGTACCAATTGCGTGCGGCTCGGCATCGGCGATCGCACGGTACGTCGCCTGCGTTCCTTCCGGCGACAACAGGTTGATATCGAAGACGTCAAACTTCAACTCCCGCCCGCGGACACCGCCGGCGTCGTTGATCTCCTTCAACGCCAATTTCGCCCCTTTGTAATAGTCTCCATGATCTCCGACTCCGAACTGTCCCGTTTGGGCAACCGACAGTGCAATGCGGATCGGCTTCGACGATGCCGCCAGTGCCGGCGCGACCCACGGCGCCGCAACCGTCGCTGCCAACCCCTTGATTGCGCGGCGCCGGGTCGTCGTTGACTGGATGGTTCGCATGGCAGACTCCCCCCTGTGCACTGCTCTCTGACCCTTGGAGCAGCACTTCCTGCAAGCGATGATGCAAACGTCTGCTGAACGGTACATTCTCCGATCACGCTGGTCAAGCCGGCGCTGATGCGGGCATGCGATCCTGTTCGGCCGTGTCGCAGGGGACCGGCCAGGCATCGATGCGAGGAGCTGACGCACCAGGCCATCGATCCGTCAGCGCACCGCAAACCGCCGCCGGGCGGCCCGATTCACATGCTTCGAATCCGCCTCCATGCCGTGCCGGAACCGCGCTCTCTTCACCCCTCCGCCACGAGCACCTCCCTTTGCCTGGTCTTGCCCGCGCGCTGCCAGGCGCTTAGAGTTGTCAGCATCAAGGTACGCGCCCTTCGGGACTCCAGCGCAAGAGGAGACGGAAGCCATGGATGATGTCGGAGCAGCAATCGAACTGCGGCATCCCCTCGATCCTCTGTCGGCCGATGAGGTCGTCGAGGTGGCAAGCATCGTCCGCGGCCAGCACGATCTCGGCCCAGGGATGCGCTTCGAAACGATCGCACTCGCCGAGCCGTCGCTGCGCGAGGATCTCCCGCCTGCCGGCAGCGCCGATCGCCGCGCATTCGTATCCGTTTATGATACGCAAAGCGGCGTGCTGTACGAGGCAGTGGTGTCCATAGCGCGGCGGGAAATCCTGAGCTGGAAGGCACGGCCCGACGCGAAGCCAAGAATTGCGGCTGAGGAGTTCCTGCTTGCTGAAAGCGCTGTCAGGGCCGATCCTCGCTTCATCGCCGCACTCAAGCGGCGCGGCATCACCGACCCAAGCCGCGTCCGCGTGGACCCCTGGTCGGCCGGGGTCTTCGGCCACCCGGAGGAAGTGGGCCGCCGCATCATCCACGGCTTCGCTTTTCTCCGCGATAACCCGTTCGACAACCAGTACGCCCACCCGATCGAAGGCCTGAACGCAATCGTCGATATCAACCGGAACGAGGTCCTGCATGTTCACGACGTGGGCGCGATCCCGGTGCCAGTCGCCGCCCGCAACTATGCTGCGCGATTCCAAACGAGCTGGCGCACTGATCTGAAGCCAATCGAAGTTGTGCAACCGCAGGGCCCAAGCTTCACGGTGCGCGGCAACGAAGTCAGTTGGTGCGGCTGGCGGTTGCGGATCGGCTTCACGCCGCGCGAGGGCCTCGTGCTGCACGATATCATGATCCGCGATAATGGACGCTGGCGCCCGGTCATCCGGCGCGCCTCCCTGGCTGAGATGGTCGTCCCGTACGGCAGCCCAATCGAAGCCCACGCGCGCAAGAACGCCTTCGATTGCGGCGAATACGGCATCGGCATGCTCACCAACAGCCTCTCCCTCGGCTGCGACTGCCTCGGCACAATCCACTATTTCGACGCTGTCTCGAACTCGATCGACGGCAGCGCGCGCGTGATCCCGAACGCGATATGCCTCCACGAGGAAGACGCCGGCATTCTCTGGAAGCATTACGACTTCCGTACAAATGAGACCGACACGCGTCGTGCCCGCCGCCTGGTCATTTCGTTCATCGCCACCGTCGGCAACTACGAGTACGGGTTCTACTGGTATCTCTTCCTCGACGGAACCATCCAGCTCGAGGTGAAGTTGACAGGCATCATATACACGGCCGGTATCTCATCCGATGCCGCCCGTGCCTATGGCACAGAAGTTTCACCAGGTGTGCTCGGTCAGATTCACCAGCACCTCTTCAACGTCCGCCTCGATATGGCGGTCGACGGAACGCGTAATACTGTCACCGAGGTCGACACCCTTATTGAGCCGCCCGGCCCCGCGAACCCCTGGAACAACGCATTCCGCGCGGTCGAGACACCGCTCACCACCGAAAAGGCCGCGCGCCGCAATGCCAGTACAGAGTCGCTGCGGTACTGGAAGATCACCAACCCCGGCAGCAGGAACGCCGTCGGTCAACCCGTTGCCTACCGCTTGTTGCCGCACAGCGCGATCAAGCCCGTCACATCCGAAGGCTCTCAGCCCGCACGGCGTGCCGGCTTCGCTCACCACCATCTGTGGGTGACGCCCACACGCGATGACGAGCGCTGGCCGGCCGGTGATTACGTCAACCAGAGCGAAGATGGAGAAGGGCTGCCGCGATGGACTGAGGCAGACCGGCCAGTGGCTGACACGCAGGTCACGGTATGGCATACTTTCGGGCACCACCACATCCCACGGACCGAAGATTTTCCCGTCCAGACCGTCATGAGCTGCGGCTTTATACTCCAACCGTTCGGCTTCTTCGATCAAAACCCGACCCTCGACGTGCCACCTTCCTCGAAGGATGGCAGTTGCTGCGTCTAAGTACCGCTCCACAGTAGACAACCAGGCCGACCTGGCACCCCCGATCC
>JASHOF010000117.1 GCA_030041255.1 Acetobacteraceae bacterium | reverse complement strand
GGAAGTGTGGCGGCGAGCAGCGCTCGCAGCCGCCGCTCGGCAGCGGGGCGGCGGTAAGTGCGTTCGATATGGGTGCGGGCATGATCGACAAGATGCATGTAGTGCACGCCGGATGGGCAGGTGGTCATGCAGGCAAGGCATGAGAGGCAGCGGTCGATGTGCGTCACGACGTCTCTGCTCGGCGCAGTGCCCGACTCCAGCATCTCCTGCATAAGGTAGATGCGGCCGCGCGGACTATCGAGCTCATCGCCCAGGAGGACGAAGGTCGGGCAGGTGGCCGTGCAGAAGCCGCAATGCACACAGGTGCGTAGCACCTGGTTACAGACAGCAAGATCCGGATCGGCAAGTTGGGCGGACGTGAAGTGGGTCTGCATCGCCTACCTCGTGTCGAGGATTGAATAGGGGACGTTCCGTCGGAGCACGGCCTTGAGCGTTTCGGGCGTCAGCTTGCGAATCGCCTCCGGCGCCATGCGCGAGAGTTCGACCATGACGAACACCTGGACTTCATGCACGGCGTGCCCCTGGAAGCGGGCCGGCAGCAGCGCGCGCATCTCGTTCGGCGAGAGTTCGAGGATACTCTCCGGCAACAGTGCGCGGACCTCTGCAAGGCTCAGTCGCGCCGCGGCGGCACTCGGAACGAACACCAGGAAACAGACGCCGGTGATGAGCAGCAGCAGCGAAAGTCCGAAACAGAGCAGGGTGACGAAAAGTGGCTGGGGGTACGGATTCACCTGTACGACGTAAAACATGAGGAGCGCAAAGGTGAGAAGGCAGAAGGCAAGAATCGTGCGTGCAAGCAGCGTGCGATCCTGGCGCGTTCGGTAGTAGGCCGCGGTGCCGCAGAAGAACCCGATCATCATGGCCGGGATCAGAATCCAGGAATAGACGGGCATGCGGGCCGGCCGATCGGGCTAGAGCGGATCGCGCTTGACTGGAATCGCGGAGCGATCCAGGAGCGCGTGAATCCGCTCGGTCAGACAAAGGAGAGCGTGTCCAGTCAACCTGGACACGCCCTAGATGCCGGCGTACATGCGGCCGGGGTTCAGGATTCCGGCCGGATCGAAGGCCGCCTTCACGCGCCTGGTGAGGCGCTCGAGAGTGGGCGAGAGCGGCGGCAATGCGGAGAGGCCGGGGCGGAGCGACGCCGGCGCGCGCAGCAGCGTCCAGACCCCGCCGGCAGCACTTGCCGCCTCCGTGATCGAGCGATGCCTCGCTTCATCCGCGGGCGCGCTGATCCAGACCAGGCCGCCCCCCCAGTCCAGGAACCAGCGCCCGCCGGCGGCGGCGGCGGCGGCGGCCAGGCGCGGCCCTTGCGAGGGCGGAACGGAGATCCGCCAGACGGCGTCGCTCTCGGCGAGGCCGGCGGCGAGCGGCAGCGCGTCGCGGATCGTTCGCCAGAGCGGGCGGCTCCCGGCATCCTCGATTACCCGCGCGGCGCCGAAGCGGCCAAGCGCGGCGGCCAGGCGCTCGGTGCGATAGGCGACACTCGGCGCGAACTCCTCGATCCGTGCCAGGGCGACGCCGGGATGGATGGCAAGGCCGGCCAGGGCAGGCAGGGCCTCCGCGGCCCCGTCCGGCAGATAGGCGGCAGCCGATACCGCGTACGGCGAGCCGAGTGCGGCGGCGAGCGCGGCGACCCCCGCTGCGGTATCGAGCCCGGCGATCGCGACCGTCCCCGTTCGTTCCGGAGCAGGCAGCACTTTCAGCGTGATCTCCGTCATCACGGCGAGCGTGCCGAAGCTGCCGGCAATCAGCTTGCAGAGATCGAGCCCGGTGACGTTCTTCAGCACCCGGCCGCCGGAGCGGATCGCGGTTCCTTCGCCGTTCACCGCCCGCATGCCCAGCACATGATCGCGCATCGCGCCCCCGGCGATCCGCCGCGGACCGGAGAGATTGGCCGCGACCGTGCCGCCGAGGGTGGCCGCGGATTCCGTTCCCAGCAGGACATGCAAATCCGGCGGCTCGGCGATCAGGTGCTGGCCATGGGCGGCGAGTGCCTCTTCGATCTCCGGGAGAGTTGTGCCGGCGCGGGCGGAAAGCACCAGCTCGGCGGGAGAATGCAACGTGATGCCGGCGAGATTGCGCGTAGAAAGCGTGCGCGCTGCCTGCACCGGGCGCAGCATCGGCGCCTTGCTGGCATTGCCCGCGATCAGCAACGGTTCGCGGGCGTCTCTGGCAGCGGCGATCTGAGCGGCGAGCCCCGCTTCGTCCGACGGCGCCTCCGCCGCCATCATGCGGCGTGAATGACGGGGGGTGTGGCGCCGAGGGGGAAGACCTTGCTCGGGTTGAGCAGCCAGTCGGGATCGAAGACCGATTTGACGCGCCGCTGCTGTTCGAGATCGGCGGCGGAGAATTGCACCCCCATCAGCTCGCGTTTCTCGACGCCTACGCCATGTTCGCCGGTGAGGCAGCCGCCGACTGCGACGCACAGCTTCAGGATCTCGGCGCCGAATTTCTCCGCCTTCTCCATGCTCTCCGGATCGTTGGCATCGAACAGGATCAGCGGATGCAGGTTGCCGTCGCCGGCGTGGAAGATGTTGGCGACACCGAGGCCAAAAGTGCGGCTCATCTCGCCGATCCGGTGCAGCACCGGAGAAAGCTGCGAGGTCGGGATGACGCCGTCCATGCAAAGATAGTCCGGGCTGATCCTTCCGATCGCACCAAACGCGCCCTTGCGTCCCTTCCAGATGGCGGCGGATTCTTCGGCCGTCGTTGCGATCTTGAGGCCAAGAGGGTCGAACCGGCCGACGATCTCGCCGAGCCGCGACATGAGATCTTCCTGCTCCGCCGGGCTCCCTTCGACCTCGATGATCAGCATCGCTTCGGCGTCGAGCGGATAGCCGGCGTGGGCAAAGGCCTCGCAGGCGTGGATGGCGGGGCGATCCATGAATTCGAGCGCAACGGGGATGATGCCGGAGCCGATGATGGCCGCCACACAGGCGCCGGCCACTTCGTTGGAGCGAAAGGCGGCGAGCATGGCGCGCGAACCCTCGGCGCTGCGCAGGATGCGCACCGTGACCTCGGTGACGATCGCAAGCTGCCCCTCGCTGCCGGTGAGGATGCCGAGCCAGTCATAGCCGGCGGCGTCGAGATGGGTGCCGCCGAGGCGGATGATCTCGCCCTCGATGGTGACGATGGTGAGGCCGAGCACGTTGTTGGCCGTGACGCCGTATTTCAGGCAATGCGCGCCACCCGAGTTCATCGCGATGTTGCCGCCGATCATGCAGGCAAGCTGGCTTGACGGGTCGGGCGCATAAAAGAAGCCCTGTGCAGAGACCGCGCCGGTGATGCCGAGATTGGTCACGCCGGCCTGCATGCTCGCCACACGGTCGGCATAGTCGATGGCGAGGAAGCGGTTCATCCGCATGAGACCGATCACCACGGCATCGGCCAGCGGCAGCGCACCGCCAGAGAGGCTGGTGCCGGCGCCGCGCGGCACGACGCGGATGCCCTCTGCCTTGCAGTAGCGGAGCAGGGCCGCGACCTCTTCGGTGGTGGACGGGAGCACGACGGCGAGCGGCGGCTGGCGATAGACGGCAAGCCCGTCCGTCTCGTAGGCGCGCAGGCAATGCGGTTCGGAGACGAGACCGTCAGGCCCGACGAGACGAGCCAGGTCGGCGAGAATGGCCTCGCGGCGGGCGACGACGGCCGCCTTCGGCTCGGGCAGCGCGATCAAGCGCGACCTCCCCAATCGGTGGACGGAATCCTGGAGGAGAAGATGGTCCGGCGCGCGGGATCCCGCAAGCAGCCGCGGCGGGTTACCCCTGGCGGGCCTTCATCCGCGGGTTCTTCTTGTTGATGACGTAGACCCGGCCACGGCGGCGGACCAGCCGGCAGTTCTTGTCGCGCGTCTTGGCGGAGCGGAGGCTGTTACGGATCTTCATGGCTCGCGGTTCCCATCGCCCGCCTGGTCCGGCGACCGGAAGCGGCCGGGGCGAGGTAGGGGCCGGCCCCGGCGCTGTCAAGGCGCTGCTCCGGTTCGGGGCGTGGTCTTGAAGGTAAGGCAATCATTCCTTACATCTGGTCGGGCGAGAGAATAAATGAGGTCCTGGATGAGCGTCCTGACCGTGACGGCCAAGGGCCAGGTGACGTTACGCAAGGCGTTGCTGCAACACCTCGGTGTGCGTCCGGGAGAGAAGATTTGCGTGGAAATGCTGCCGGGCGGCCGGATCGAGATCAGGACCGCGCAGCCGGCTGGGGGGATATCGGATCTCTTCGGCGCGCTGGAGAGAAAAGGCGGGCGGACACTTCCGATCGAGGAGATTGAACGGATTGCAGCCCGGGGATGGGCCGGCAAGCAGTGAAAATCACGGCCGACACGAGCGTTCTGGTGCGGGCGATCACGGGCGACCACGAAGTGCAGAGCAAGGTTGCGCGGGACGAACTCGCGAACGCGGATCTCGTTGCGCTGGCGCTGCCGGCGCTTTGTGAACTCGTCTGGGTTCTGGCTGAGGGCTACAAAATTCCGATTGCGGACATCGCGCAAACGATCAGGCGGCTCGCGAACAGTCGGGATGTGGCCGTGAACCGACCGGCCGTGGAAGCCGGACTGGCGATGCTGGATGCCGGCGGCGACTTTGCCGACGGTGTGATTGCCTACGAAGGAGCCTGGCTCGGCGCGAGCACGTTTGTCTCTTTCGACAACAAGGCCGTTTCCCTGATCCAGGCGAAGGGCGCATCAGCGCGATCGCTCCGGTAGCCGGGGGCGGACGTGACAACGGCGCAATGAGCCCACTTCGCATGGGGAATGTCTCAATTTGAACATCGATATCCGGCTCATAGCGAACTTTGGGAGCTGGAAGGACGACCTCCGATCTTGGCCGAGACCGGACGCACCCGAATGGCTGTTTACTCAGAAGTCGGTAGGTATGGCGGCACACGGTTTCCAAAGCACAAGTTCCTGCCGAGCGTTTTTGCCCTGTTGTCGGCATACTGACCATCTTCTGAGTAGGTCCGGGGCGCACCAAATCGCGACGCCGGGACAACTGTTGCCCGGCCGCTGCCGAACATGGAAACCTCCGCGATACACTGGAGGTCGCGCCGATTCGCGCGAAAGCCGTCTGCGCGCATACCTCGCTACGGCTGCTACGCGGCCCGCGTCTGGCGCGCGCCGGATCGCACTTTCTTGGCGGCGGAGCGTATCCATGCTGGACAAAGGCGCGGCGGGATGCCACTGGCGTGAGCACAGCTGTGCCGGCCTTGCCGACCTCCCCTTCACGGGAACAGGCGAGGTTCTCTGACACGTAACCGGGGCTACAATTTCGCGGTCATGATCACTCTTTACTCTTATCCGATGCTCTTCGGCGTGGCCGACAACAACGGCTACGGGCTGAAGGTCTTTGCTTTTCTGCGACTCGTCGGCCTCCCGTTCGTGCATGAGCACATTTTCGATGCGTCGGCGGCGCCGCGCGGGCAGCTTCCCTACATCGTCGATGACGGCGAGACCGTCGGCGACAGCGAGACCATTATCGCCCATCTAACCCGCAAATACCGGCTGACGATTGATGCGGCGCTGGGCGCGCGCGAGCGTGACTTGAGCCTCCTTATCACTCGCCTGCTCGACGATCTCTACTGGGTGATGTCGTATTCGCGGTGGAAAGACGACCGCTACTGGCCGGCGTTCCGCGCGACGCTGATGCGCGAGCACCCGAACCTCACCGAAGAGGGGTTGACCAAGGCGCGCGACTTCAATTTTCAGCGCTATCACTTCCAGGGTATCGGCCGATACGCGCCGGATGCCGCCTACGCGCGCGGTCTCGCCGATCTCGGCGTCCTCGCCGATCTCGTTCCGGTCGACGGGTATTTGCACGGAAGACACCAGACCAGCGTCGATGCGGGCATTTACGGATTCATCGCCAACATCTATTTCTACGATATCGACACACCACTAAAGCAATTCGTTTCCTCGCGGCAAAACCTCGTGCGCCATTGCACGGAGGTCCACGAAACCGTGATGCGCGGACAGCCGAATGGGGGAATGAACGGGGCGATCCGCTGACCTGAAGCGCCGGATGCGCATGGCGCGGCAAGCCACGGCCAATGCGCCGCCGATTTCCGAATAAGGTCCGCTCCCTTCGACGAACGACGGCCGGGGCAATGACCGCTTCGGGCGCTTGCCTGCCGGTTGGGTCAGCTTCCCGCCCGCGAGGAGGGGAAGCCGCCCGTAACCTATACCCCGCTGTGCTCGGCGAGATTGAGCGCATCTCCGACATCAACATTGAGATGTCGGACTGTGCTCTCGATCTTCGTGCGACCAAGCAGGATCTGGACAGCGCGCAGGTTGCCGGTCGCCTTGTAGATGATCGACGCCTTCGTCCGCCGGAGCGAGTGCGTGCCGCAATCGTCGCCGCGGAGCCCAATCCCGGTGCCCCGCCCGTCCACCAACCGCGCGAACTGCTGCTGAATGTCCCATTATTGTCCTCCCGTTGGCCTTGATTGGCCGGCGAGAGGATTGCTGTACGGGCCTGTCGGATGAGTTGGCCGCAAGGGGAATGGCTGCGATCGATAAGTCCAGGCGTCAAAACGGGAAAAGGGGGCGGGAGCTGTTCCGACGGTAATGTCCGTCAGATTGATTTCACCTCTCCGCCATCCATGCGGAGCGTCGAGCCGGTCATCCAGCGGGCGCCCGGCGACACCAGGAAGGCCATCAGTTCCGCGATCTCTCCCGGCTCACCGTAGCGGGCGATACCGGCTTCCTTTGGAAAATTGGCCGTCGCCTCCTCGACCGTCATGTTGTGGAGCGGCGCCCAATGCTGGAGATAGGAGCGGCGGCGACCGGTCATCACCGGGCCGGGCAGAACGCTGTTGACCTGCACGCCATCACTGATGCCGCGGTCGGAGAACGCCTTCGCCAGCGCGACGATCGCGGCATTGATCGTGCCCACGGCCGCGTAGGGCGCCTTCGGAAACAGGGCCGAGTTGCCCGACATCAGCACGACCGAACCCTTCGCCGCCTTCAGCGCCGGCCATGCAGCGATCGTGAGCCGCCGCGCGCCGTGCAGCTTCAGCGCCAGTCCGCTTTCCCATTGCGCATCCGTCATCTCGAACAGGTCGATCTGCGGCACCGCGCCCGCGATGTTGAGGAGCGCGTCGATCCGGCCGAACGCGGCCAAAGCCCGATCGACCACCGCCTGCGCGGCCGACGACTGGGCGAGGTCGGCATCGATGACCAACGCTTCGGCGCCGGCGGCCCTGACCGCCTCGGCGGTCCGTTCGAGGTTGGCGCGGTTGCGCGCCACCAGGACCAGCGCAGAGAAGTCGCGCGCGAGGCGGATGGCGGTGGCTTGGCCGATGCCCTGGCTGGCCCCCGTGACGATGGCAACTGACTTCGACATCTCTGTTCTCCTTCACTCCATGGGTTTGATCGGCGACCCCCGCCGGCGCCGCGGGACGCTCGCCGGTTGCGGAATCAGCGGGAAAGAAAGTCGCGGATCGCCGTCGCGATCTCCGCCGCGTGGGTCTCCAGCGCGAAATGCCCGGTATCAAAGAAGCGGACGTCGGCCGCAGGGATGTCGCGTTTGAACGCCTCGGCGCCTGCCGGCACGAAAAACGGGTCGTTCCGACCCCACACTGCGAGCAATGGCGGCTTGCGGGTCCGGAAATAGTTCTGGAAGGCCGGGTACAGCGCGACGTTGCTCTTGTAGTCGCCGAACAGGTCGAGTTGCAGTTCGTCGGCGCCCGGCCGGGCCAGGTAGAAGTTGTCGAGCGAATATCCGTCCGGCGAGACCATCGTCGGGTCGGGCACCCCGTGCGTGTATTGCCAGATCGTGGTCTCGGGCGAAAGAAAATCACGCAGCGCCTCGCGATTGGCTGCGGACGGATTCTGCCAATAGGCGCGGATCGGGTTCCAGCCGTCGCTCAGCCCCTCCTCGTAGGCGTTGCCGTTCTGCGAGATGATCGCGGCGATACGGTCCGGATGCTTCACCGCAATCCGGAAGCCGGTCGGTGCGCCGTAGTCGAAGACATAGGCGGCGTAGCGATCGAAGCCGACGATCTCGGTGAAGCGGTCGATCGCCTCCGCGATCCGGTCGAAGCTGAGGCCGCGGCCCGGCATGTCGGAGTGGCCGAAGCCCGGCAGGTCCGGGGCGATGATGTGGAAGCGATCGGCGAGCAGCGGGATAAGGTCGCGGAACATGTGGCCGGCACTCGGGAAACCGTGCAGCAGGAGCAGCTTCGCTGCGCCCGCCGGACCGGCCTCGCGATAGAAGATCTTGAAGCCGTCCACGTCAGCGGTTCGGTATCTGATGGCAGTCATGGCGCATCTCCTTTGATCATGTCGTAACCTGACATAGACCTTTATGGAGGTTAGCAAAGAGCTCGGCAAACCGCCCCGGATCAGTCCGTGGGGTTATGCGGCGCTCTCGGAGCGGACCGCGATGATCGCCTCCCGGAGCACCTCCAGGACGACGGCCGGTGCGGTCACGATCGGCGCGTGATCGACGGCATGCGATCGCATCCGAGCCTGCATACGGGCGGCCATGAAGCGCTGATTGTCGCGGACGATCATGCGGTCCTGCTCGGCCACCAGGAACCAGGCCGGGCGGTCTTTCCACAGCGGCCGCGGCACGGCTGCGGTGATGCAGGCGACTGAGATGGGCCGCTGGACCGCTGCCAGCACCGCCAGCTCTTCCGCCGTGGCGGTCTGTGCGAAGGCGGCCGGGAAGGCCGTGTCGGGCAGGGTGATCAGCCCATGATCGTCAGGCGCGAGCTTCGGCGCCTTAGGATGCGGCTCGAAGCGGTAGAACACGTCCGCGACCGTCTCACCCTCGTCCGGCGCCAGCGCCGCGACATAGACGAGCGCCCTCACCTTGTCGCTCTCAGTGGCCGCGATTACGGCACCAGCATAGGCGTGGCCCGCGAGGACGACCGGCCCCGGCACCCGCTCCAGGGCGCGATCGAGCGCCGTCACGTCGTCCTGGAACGACGTCAGCGGCAGTGGCGGCGCCACGACTCTGATGCCGCCGGCCGCCAGCTTCCCGATGACCTTTGCCCAACTCGATCCGTCGGCCCAGGCGCCATGGACGAGCGCCACGCTCACATCGCTCGGGGACATCATCGTTCTCCTGCAAAGGGGGACCGGAAGGCCCGTAACTGTATCGGCTGCCTTGATATGGTTATCTCTTGCAAATCATAACTTGTCAAGATGCTTTGAAGAGGTTAGCCATCGACACTCTTCACGAAAGCACGGAGGCGCGCCGGCGCCGGCCGGAAAAGGAGTCGCAATGGACCGCCGTCCGCCTGCGATCTTTGTCGGCGATGCGCTTGGGCTGGATTTCCTGAATTCGATCGCAACGCCGGTCGATACCACCATTGATTGGATCGAGGACGGTGAGGGCTATCTGAGCTGGCTCGGGCAAGCCCGCCTGGTGCCGGGCGACGTGCTCCGGAACATGCGAGTACGCGCCCTGCCCGGCGAGCTTGACAGGCTCGCGGATCAGGCCCGGAGCCTGCGCGAATGGTTCAGGAGCTTCGTGTGCCGGCATAAGGGCCGCCCTCTGACGGCCGAAGCGTTCGCCGAGCTGGCGCCCCTCAATCGTCTGCTCGAGCGCGACCAGACTTTCAGCCGGATCACCCTTCGGCCGGCTGGCCAAGCGCCCTTCGAACTTCAGACCGTGCGCCGTTGGGGCAATCCCGACTCGCTTCTGCTCCCCGTCGGCGAGGCGTTGGCGCGTCTCGTCTCTGCGGAGAACTTTTCCAACCTGAAAGCCTGCGCAGGCCCGGCATGCACGCTCCTCTTCGCCGACCACACAAGGGGCCATGCGCGACGCTGGTGCAGCATGGCGATCTGCGGCAACCGTGCGAAGCAGGCGACACATCGCAGTCGGCTCAAGGCGCATCGACTTTAGATGGGGACGCTCGGCTCCCAGGACCCGGTTGGTTCGACGTTCAGGTATCCGGCGATGCCGGCCGCGAGGCGGTGCGCGATCGTTTCGGGCACCGCTCGAACAGGCGCCTTCATCCAGGTCGGAAGGACGCGATATGGCCATGCTCCGTAAGGCGACCCCCGAGCGACTGAGCGCGTTCTCCGATGGCGTGTTCGCCGTCCTGATCACCGTGCTGGTTTTGGAACTGCGGCCACCCGGGCTTCCAACCTTCAAGATGCTCCTGCTGCTCTGGCCCACATGGCTCAGCTACGCTGTGAGCTATTTATTCATCGCCATTGTCTGGATCAATCATCACTACCTCATGCGATATGCTGCCGCGGCCACTCCCCGTCTCCTGTGGTTCAACTTCGCGCATTTGTTCTCGATGTCGCTGCTTCCGTTCTCTACCGCCTGGATGGCCGTAAGCGAATTGGCACCACAGCCGGTAGCTTTTTATGCGGCGGTTTTCTTCCTCGTGAATGCCACTTACACTGGCCTGATTTGGGAGCTCATCGATCGCAGCACGATCGGCGGAGTTTCTTCCAGGGTGCGCAGGATCATGCGCTTCCGATCGATCGCGACCTTGTGCCTTTTCGCGATGGCTGCTGTCGTGGCGCTGAAATATCCGCTGGTCGGTCTCGGAATTTGTATTTGTTGCCTCATCGTTTACCTGAGACCCGATCCACCGGAAACCGGAATGGCAATATCTGAGAAATAAAGCGAACAATACGCGCCCCTGAGTTCCATGGACCTATGCAACGGCGACGAGCGATGTACATCCGAGGGGGCGGGGGAATGACAGGAACTGGACGGAAATGGAACGTCTGCTTCGCTATACCGGGCATGGAAGGTGATGGCCGGGGTGGGCGCAAAGCGGACCTTGGTATGGATAGCATCGCGCGGCCGCCTTTTCCCTCCGGCGTGACCGGTTGACAGCTTGGTGGCGAGTTGGGAAGCCCATGGTGAGGCGGGTGACGGAGTGCCCATGGCTGACAGACCGAGCGGCGGAGCGGCAGGCTTTCTGGCGATGGCGTTCGTGATCGTGGGCCTGGCCGGAATTTTCGCCACCTACGCCGCACCCGTGCCGCTGGCACGCGCGCTCCGCGAGGAGGCGGTCCTGGACCAGGTGCTGGCAGCTTCCGGCAAGGCAGCCGGCAAGGCAGATAGTGCGGCAGAGCTCACCCGGCTCCGTCCTCTGCTCGGCGAGCGTGCCGCTTCCGTGCTGGAGGGACCCGGCACTCTCGAGGCACGGGTGGCGGCGGAGCGGGCACGGCTTACGGCCCATGTGGAAGCCGAACAGGCGGCGGTGGGTGCCAGGCTTCGCCTCCTGATCATCGTCGCCACGATCGCCGCTGGAATATTCGGGCTCGCCATGCTCGGCGTCGGGCGCCGCGGTCCGTGATGCGCGGCTTTACGGATCGATAACCATATCGCGTTGAGTTCGGCCCCCTGGTGTCCTGCCCCTTTCGGTTGCTGCCGCCGGCAGCAACCGAAAGGAGATGAGAGGCCACCGAAAATAAAGAGTAGTGTGCCGACCGCTAGGGTGCATCCTGCGGGATCGAGCGTTGGAGTCGGCACACGAGAGGAGCCGGCGGCATGGGCGCGGTGGCAAACGGTGAAAGCGTGGGACGCAAGGCGCCGAGCGAGCGTGCCGGGGCGCCGCCGAGAGAAGAACGGTTCCTGCGCTTCGCCTTCACCGCCGCCGATCTCTTGGTGGAGCTCGGCCCGGACGGGGCGATCCGCTATGCGACTGGCGCCTTCGGGGCGCGGCTCGGAGCACCGCCGGAATCGTTCCTCGGCCAGGATATCAGCCGCCTGATCGTTCCCGCCGATCATGGCGTGCTGGCTTCTGCGCTGGCGCATGCCGCCTCGTTGGGCCGCGTGGCGCCGATCGTCGTTCATCTCAATAACGCCGCGCGCGAGCCGATCTGCTTCGCGGCATTGGCCAATGGCGAAGGGGCGGGGGGGCTTTCGGCGACGCTCGGGCGGCTGCCGGAGCCGTTGGCGGCGGCAGTGGAGACGCTCGTCGGCGTGGATGCCTTCCGCCTCGAAGCAACGGCGCGGCTCAGGGACGGCGGTTCGGGATCGCTTTCCTTGCTCGAGGTGGCGGGCCAGGGCGGTTCGGGACGTGCCGCGCCGGAAATCGCCGGCCGGATCGCCGAGGCCGGACCCGCTGCCGGAGCTCAGGCGCGGCCTCTCTTCGGCATCCTCTCACCCGGGCGTTACGGGATGATCTCGGAGGCCCCGGTCGATCTGGAGAAGCTCTGCGCGCGGCTCGAGGAAGTCTGGCGCGAGAATGGGGACCCGGTGCAGGTCAAGGGCGCCGGATTTGCCCTGGCTCAGGAAGGGGCGGGGCTCCCGGATGTGACGCGGGCGCTGCGTTTCGCGCTCCGTTCCTTCGGCGAGGGCGGGCTGAAAAGGCTGAACGAAGCAGGCTTTTCGCACGGCCTCTCGGGCTTCCTCGAGCGTGCCGCCAAAGAGCGGCACGTGATGCAATCGACGATCGCCGCCCGCCGCTTCGAGCTTGCGTTCCAGCCCGTGGTCAGCCTCGCAGACCATGCCGTGCGCCACTACGAGGCGCTGCTCAGGCTTTCCTCGCAGCCTGGCACCCGCCCACCCTCGACCCAGGAATTCGTGACCGCAGCCGAAGCGGCGGGTCTTGCCGAGGAGCTGGATGCAGCGGTCCTGGAAGAGGCGCTCGGGGTACTGGCGGAAGTCCCGCAGGCGGCGGTTGCCGTCAACGTTTCCGGGCTTTCCTTCCAGAGCGAGGCATTCCGTCGCTGGCTGGTCCGGCTTCTTGACGCGGAGCATGGCCGGCGCAGCCGGCTTCTGGTGGAGCTGACGGAAACGGCGGAGATCGAAGACATTGCCGCCGCGCGCGAGATGCTCGCCGCTCTCCGCGCCGCGGGGATTCCGGTCTGTCTCGATGATTTCGGCGCCGGTGCAGCGGCGTTCCGGTACTTGCGCGAATTCCGCGCCGACTACATCAAGATCGACGGCAGTTTTCTGCGTGCCGCACGGGAGAGCGGCCGCGAGCGGGCGATGCTCGGCTCCATGGTGGCGCTGGCGCGCGATGTCGGGGCCAAGGTGGTGGTCGAGATGATCGAGAGCGCGGAAGAGGAAGAACTGAGCCGGGCGCTCGGCGCCGATCTCGGCCAGGGCTGGCTCTATGGCCGGCCTGGCCGGTTACCGGGAAGCGCGCTCCGACGACGTTCCGAAGGCCGCCGTCCTGAGAATGCGCTGGCGGTGCCGTCCTCAGCCTGAGGCGGCGGGGGAGGCAGGTCAGAACCCTTCACGTTCCAGGCGCTTGCGTTCGAGCTTGCGGGCGCGCCGCACCGCCTCGGCGGCCTCTCTGGCCCGCCGTTCGGAAGGCTTCTCGTAATGGCGGCGGAGCTTCATCTCCCGGAACACCCCCTCCCGCTGCATCTTTTTCTTGAGCGCCTTCAGCGCCTGATCGACGTTGTTGTCGCGTACCAATACCTGCACCTGGCTTTCGTCTCCTTTCCTGTCCGACGCGCCCCGGCCGATCCGGGGTGCCAACGTCTCGACCGGCGGGCTATAGCACCACGGCGCGGCTGGCAAAACCCTGGCCGGGAAACAATCTTGGATCTGACATGGCCATCCTCA
>JASHOF010000009.1 GCA_030041255.1 Acetobacteraceae bacterium | reverse complement strand
TCCCGAATCGGCGCGAGTACGATTCTGTAGGGCCTGGAGCGGGTCGCACAAGGTCATGCAGATGGGCAAGCCGATCGAGGTCATTCGAACCGAGTTTTCCGCCGCCGCCCTGCGCGAGGTTGCGGCGAGCACGCGCGATGGCGCGGTGGTGCGGCGCCTGCTGGCGATCGCCCTGATCCTGGAAGGCCATTCCCGCGCGGAAGCCGCGCGGTTCAGCGGCATGGACCGGCAGACGCTGCGCGACTGGATTCATCGGTACAACGAGGAAGGGATCGCCGGGTTGCGTTCCCGCGCCAGTCCCGGCCGCCCAGCGGCGCTGAGCGAGGAGCAGATGGAAGAGCTGCGGATCATGGTACTGGAGGGGCCGGACCCGGAGCGCAACGGGGTGATCCGCTGGCGCTGTGCCGATCTGCGCGATGAGATCGCCGCCCGCTGGTCGGTAAGGCTGCACGAGCGCTCGGTAGGGCGGCTGCTGCATCGGCTCGACATGACCCGGCTGCAACCACGGCCTTATCACCCGCAGAAAGATGCCGCGGCGCAGGAGGACTTTAAAAAAAACTTCCTGGCTTGGTAGCCCAAGCATTGCCGGAATCGGCCGCCGATAAGCCGATCGAGATTTGGTTTCAGGACGAAGCACGGGTCGGCCAAAAGGGGAGTTTGGAGTATATCTGGGCCCCCGTCGGTTCGCGTCCGCCGATGGTGCGGGACAACCGCCACGACTCTGCCTATCTGTTCGGCGCCATCTGTCATGCGCGCAAAGTCGGCGCGGCGATCATCATGCCCGCGGTCAACGCTGAGGCAATGGCCGAGCACCTCAAGGAAATCAGTGTCCAGGTGGCCTCAGGTGCGCACGCCGTCGTGCTGTGTGACGGGGTATAGCGATATCCGTGGCGGGAACACCTTTTGACCTCACTCACGAAATCGATGGACCGATGGGGGCATCGCGATGCTTCATTATTTGGGTGAGCCAAGGGGATGGACCGATTAGGCCGGCCAAGGGAAGATTAGCGGGTTAGCGAGCCTTAAGAGGCGACGGCGCCGCAGTGCGGTCCGTGAGGGGCCAATAGACGGTAAGGTGATAGGTTCAGCCCGCATGCTTGACCCTACATGGTCATAGGCGCCTGGCGATCGCAACGGCCAAGTCGGTTCGTTTGCGGAGCGTCAGCTGCGCACTTCACTGGCCGGACCGGCACGAGGCTCAGTTGAAGTTGCGTGTGTCGGATGAAGGCTCGTTCTGACGGATCGTGGAACGAAGCATTCCAAAGCAATCGGCATGGACTGCAATTCATGACCCGAAACGTCGCGGACCTTGAGCCTGAGACAATGGGATGACGATTGTGGAATGGCAATCTTGAGCGTGAATCGATCCGTGTCGCCGGCCTTCAATTCCTGGGAGATTGGGAGGACCTTGTTGTAGGAGCGGCCATCGGCCTCCAGAGCGATTTGATATTGAAAGGTTATCGGCCTCGGAATCCCGAGAAGATTCCTGTTGGCCAGATAAACGAACGTCTGGAATTTGACCGATCGCCGCTCGTCAGGAGCCGCTACCGGTGCGTAGCACGCTTCACCCGCGAGCGTGCCTACCCATTCTTTGAAAGGCCCGAGCGCTTTTTCCTGGCGACGCCGCAACTCGTCGCGGCTGAGGCGCTCTCGGCTCCCCTCGACTTCCGGTAATTCGAGTTGACCATCGTCGGCCCACTCTCCGTTCGTCAGGAGAAGAAGGTCAGAGATATCTATGCCATCGTTGGCGAAGGCGGGGGTAACGTCGATTTCCAGGCGATCTACAAGGTGCCCAGCATCGATCGAATGCTTGTAGGGGCGTAGGACGGGAATGGCGTCGGTGATGAGACCCGGCGTAATGTTAAAGTGCAATTCGAGATCTCTTAGCTCGACCCAGCCTTCGTTGATGAGTATAAGGATACCTGCATGCCGCCCTTGGACGTCTCGCCGAATCGCGAATAGCGGCTCCCGGATCGGTTTGCTCTCGTCAACGTCGATCACGATCTCAGACAAGAAGACCGTCCGGTCTGCGTTGTTCACGAACTTCAAATCAAGCGTTGGGTAGTCCCAAAGGAACGGACATCGAGGCGGTAGCAAGTAGTTCATGGGGTAGATGAGGCCACCTGCCCTAAAGGTGTTCAAGTAACCCAGTTCGTAACTGATTTTGATCTCGGATTCAGACCGGCGCAAGGAGTACTGGAGCACGTTGTCGGCGCCGTGTTTCCATTGCGATGCATCAGCCTGCAGAACGCCGATCTCCATCTCCAAGGCCGTGGAACGAACCAATTTTGTCGGCGACGCCCTCTGCGATGCAACTCCGCGTACGAACTTGATGATTCCCTCCGAAATCTGGTCTCCACGTAGACGCGGTCCGGCCAACTGGAAGTGATTCAACGCCATCGGAATCGATTGCACATCGACCAGCCCGGGATTTGCAGAATGATTGTCGACGATCACCGTACCTTTTGTTGGGAGATTTTCGGTGTACACGAGGACTTGCAACCGTCGCCTCGCTACGATCGATCGGAACCAGTCACCGAGGTTTTCCAGATGGGCATTCTCCTTCGCCAGCTCGGTCGTCGATTCAGTGAACCCTGACAATCGAGCGACCGGCCCCAGAGCGCTAGCCAAACGCCGGGCGACGCTAGCCAGGAAGGCGCCTTGATGCGGCGTTCCAAGGAAGACAATGCCGACAACGTTCTCCCCCAGTCGCCTGAAGTCTTCTCGTGCAGGGGAATCGCTGGAGACACGTAGCGCCTGCTTGGCTATCAGCCCGCCCAAGCTATGGCATACGAAGACGATCGGACGACTGCCGATCCTCTGAGTCAATCGATCGAGAAGAGCAATCGAGCCTTGAATTAACGGAAAGCTCGGGCCGAACCATCTGCTGAGCTGCGCCGGGTAGTGAGCCGTCCAGATCTGCGCCTCGGGTATGGCCGCGTCCAACCACAGCGGCCAGAATCGATCATTGTCTGTCGCGCCACCTGTCCAGGTGGTAAAAGAATCGCCTCCGATCCCGTGGATGAAGACGACATCGGTGGTTGCGGTAGGCTTGCCCTCGCCAACGAGGTGCAACTCAGTCGCCGCCGCGGTCCGTTTTTCTGTCATCCTCTCACCGTTCAATTTCCTGCCTGAAGGCTCAACCAAGCCGCTTCCCTCATAACCCGACGGTCGGCCGGTCCTGGCGCGCTGGAGATTCAGACCGGGTTACGGCTTCCCGCTGTGTCGGCGGGTGAAGCTAGCATGGGCACGAGCCGTGCCCGCAGGATATCGGTGATCGGCCGTCGGCCAGCGAGCACCTTGCTGAGGTTTGCTTGATCGATCCCCAACCGGCGGGCGAGTTCGCGTTGACCCATCCTGTTGGCATGCCCGACGGCCGTGGCCCGCAGTTCGGCGTCTTCCTCGGCTTGTTCGCCCTGCTCCTTCGCCAGCCGAGCCGCCGCCGCGCTCAACCTGAGCACCACGGCGTTGGTGGCGGCGACCTTGCCGGCGAGGACGGCATCGATGTGCCGGCGGGAGATCGCAGCCGCCCGGGCCAGCGCCGCAACACCATGGATCGCGGCCGCTTCCCGGACAGCCGCCAGCGCCCGCTCCCGCTCCTCCGGCGCCATCCCGTATTCGCTCTGTGCCTTGGGGTCCTCGCCGAGGTGAAATTGTTCCTCCCAGCGGTTTGCTTCCTTGCCGATCAGGCGAACCGCGACGGCCTCCACATGCCGGCGCCCGGTCGGGCCTCGGTCGGCGTAACGGGCGCCCAGACATTTTGGATCGGGATGCAGGTGATAGCGGAGTAAGGCCTGCTGGTAGGTTTTCAACTGCCGGGCAGGAACCGGTTTGCCAGAGTCCCGGTCGAAGCACTGCCGCGCAGCTTTCGCCGGGTCCGGATCGAACGGCGCAACTGCCCTCGGGGCCTGCCAGAGCGCCGATGCAGCAGGTTTCCGGCGCTCTGAAGCCGCTGCCGCTTCCAGGGCTGCCGGCCCGTCCTCCCGCTTGGCCTGAAAGGCAAGCAGGAAGCCGAACGGCCGCACCTGTTCCCGGTAGGGCTTGCCCCGATTGTAACATTTGAACCAGCGCAACAGCGTCGGCGTGGTCGCCGCATAGCGACTGACCGCAGGCCTGCCAAAGTTCGGAAGATCGTCCAGAGCGACCTGTTCCGGGTGCTCGGCCAGCGCAGCCGAGACTACGCGATACCAGACATCGTGCTGCCAGCGATCGACCCCGATTTCCGAGAGCTGCACGACGGGCTCCGGGACAAACGGCGGCGGCTTTGCAGTACCATAGGGATCGCGCAGATGGCCGAGGCCATGCGCCGACGCCTTGCGCAGGACCGGCATTCCGGCGGGATCGCAATTGAAGAGCGCATAGCGCTTCGGTGAGACCGCGAAGCAATAGAGCGGCGCTTGGGCGCGACGGAGCTTGCAGTCTCCCGCATCGTAGTTGGCACCTTCCAGCTTCAGGATCGACCCCCTGCCGGCGAGTCCGGCATAAGGATTGAGCGGCCGGAACCAGTCGCGGATGGCCTCGACCCTGGCCAGGAAGGATGCCTCCTGCATTGCCAGCGGCTTGGCAACGGCCATGCTGTCGGTATCACAGCACGCCCACTCGAGGCCCTGATCGAGGATCAGTCGCTCGGTGATGGCAAGCATCAAGCGGGCCGCTCCCGTAATCAGCGTCGCCAGCAGGGGATGGAAGTAGCGGCCCGGCGTCTCGGCCTGAGCAACGTCCACAACAAAGGGCTCGCCGCTGCCATGGCAAGTTGCCGGGGCCGGCTTGGCTAACTCGTCCACGTTGAGCTCGACGAAAATACCGTAGCTGGTCGAGTTTGCGAGGATCTTGGTGGCCTGCTGTTCGGCATCGAGCCTAGCCGCATCCGCAGCACTGCCGCTTCCCTTGCGATGCTTGATCTCCGCCCGGAGCTCGATCAGGCGGCGATAAAAGTCATCGCAGTTCGGGTCAATGCGGTATTCCGCGTTTCCGGTAATGGCGACGGACCGCAATCCCGCTTGCCGCTTCCGCGGCGTGAAACGGATCGCCTGCACCACGTTCGGCACCTTGCCGCCCAAGATCGTCGCCGCGATGCAGTCCGCCAGTGTGAACCACAATGGCGTCCGACTCGTCAGCCGATTGAGGCCAATCGTGTAGTGCGTGTCCTGGCCATACTGGGACCGGACCGGGAACAGATCGCCTGCCGGTAACACCTGCACCAGGACCGGCAGCCCGCGCCAGAGCTCGGGTCTCTGGAGGGCCGTCACCGAGGCCTCGCTCAGCAGCGTTCGCGCCTCGGCGGTCGCATCTGCACAGTCGAACCCTTCGGCAGTGACGAAGCGCCAGAGGTCCATCAGGATGCAGACCGTCGGATACATCGAAAGGAAGTCGCAATAGGCCACCTGCCGGATGTCGCGCCGAATGCGCACCTCGGATCGGCCGCCGTAATAGCTGCCCATGATCGTGCCGATGAGCGTGGGATCCGCATCGGGTTGGGCTTGCCGCCACGGGGTTATGCCCATCTCCCTGAGGTAGGCTTTGCCCAAGCCCGCCTCGCTATAAACCCAATAAACGGGCGTGGCCGCCAAGCCATGCTCGGCGTACCGATGGCGCAGCCGGATAAAGCATTCCCAGGTGGCCTGCGGGTCGCGCTCGGCGTAGGCAAGGTATTCCTCAGTCAACGGCCCACCGTGCTGCTCGGTAGTGAGCTTACGGTTCGGCACCTCGAGAAACTCGGCCAGCTCCGCCAAGTTGAAGGACCTGCTGGTCAGCGCAGCTGCCAGAGTCTTCACGTCGATGAAGAAGCCGCGGCGCGGGGCACGCTTTTGTCGACGCCGGCGCATTCCCCGCCCGGCACGGTTTCCTGCGGTCATGGCGAAGCGGATCAGGGCGGCGCGTTGCGAAAGATGCTTCACGTGCAGCCGCGGCCAGCGGCGGTTCCAGCTGAGCTGGAAGGTGAACCCGCCGCGCATGGTCTTGCCGCGGGCCGATGCGTGTTCGACTGCAAGACGCGAGATGTCGAACGGCAGGTTGAAGCCGACGATTAGAGCACGGAGCTCGTAGCCGACCGGATAGAAGACTTCGTCGATGAACTCCGCAGCGGTGCGCACGCGAAGGCTTCGCCGGTCGGCAAAGCGGCGAAGCGTTGTGAGTTCGGTATCGGTCAGGCTCTCAGGATCGTAGAATATGCCTGCCTCGTCGATCGCGCCGTCTTTGCGAACCTGATAAGTGCCAAAGCGAAGCTGCTGCGCCGCGTCGGTTGCAGTCTCGGTGTCGAAGACCAGCGTGTATTCGGATGGTGGCACGCGCCGCATTTGCCGGTAGGGTGAACGTGGCTGGGGTGCATCGAGCCCTTGCAGAAAGGCCCGGATGGCAACCGGCAGCATGTCCGGAGCGGTCACGGCAATCCCCCCTCCAAACGCTGCAGCCGGGCCGACTCGATCAGCTGGTTGCCGAAGTCCCGCAGCTTCTCGATCAGGAGCGCGAGGAAATCCGCAGCCCCGACCAGGAAGCGCCCGATCAGTTCGTCGCGTGAAGGCGGGGCATTGATGCCTTTGGGGTGATCTTGCTGCGCATCGGAAAGCTTGCGATGGCAGTTGCGGCATACCGGCACGGTGTCCGAAGCATACTTCTCCCCAGACAAGTGATGCGCTTCGAGGCAGCGCCAGTCGCTCTCACCGCAGCTTGCACATCGCGGATCGATGCTACCAAGGCGTTCCAATGCCGCTTGGCGGCGAGCCTCCTGGCCCGATGTTTTTCTGCTCATGCCAGATTTCTCCTCCATTCAAACAACAATCCGATAAACATCCTCGAACGTGTCCCCACCGGTTCCTTCGAGCTCGTAGAGGGTGTTGGGATCGGTTTCGAAGGGGTGCGCGTTGCCTGCAATGTCGGTGATCCACTTGCGTCGGAAAGGTGCCAGGAACCTCGGATCGTTGCTGCCGAGGAACTGACCGACAGCCGACATGTAGGCGCCGATCTCGTGCGCGGTGTCCGGCCTGACCGTGACCGTGATTGCTTCGCCGTTGCTGTAAAGGAGCATGCGGCGGTGGCGGCGGTCCGGGCCGACAATCCATTTCCGGCCGCGGCGTTTGACCATGCGGGTACGGAGCGCATAGCGACGCAGGCGCTCCGGCGAGACATGAATCGACCGCGCGCTTTCCGTAAGCGATTTGCCGGAACGCAGCGACTGCAATCCCGCCTCGAGGCGGGCGTCGTAAATGAGAACTGACTTCTCGGCCGATTTGACCGGACGGACCGTGGCTTCGTGCGGCTTTGGGTGACCGCGGGCCTGCGAACGGGTCAGCCGGCGAGCGAGGCCGCGCTCGATGCGGCGCAGATACTCGGCGCGATAATTGCGCGGCTTCCGGCTCATGGCGCCGATTGCCGCGGATAGGGTTGTGGCCGATCGCGCAGGCGCCAACGCCATGCCGGGTCGAGCACATACGCGTAGCGATGCTTGCCGCTCACTACGGCCCGGCGGGCGGGGATGCCGGTGCGGCGAAGGTGACCGACGGCGTTGCTGCCGAGCCGGTCATAGACCGTGCGGGGATGCAGAGCCCTGCCATCGCCGAGATCGACGTAGCTCGGCGGCGCACCTTGCCCGAGATAGAGCCAGCCGGTCGCCTGATAGATCGTGCCGACGTGCCCTGCCGCCGGATCGGCATAAGAGAGCAGGGCCTTCCACCCGCCGTCGCGGCGGAGGAGGCGCAGCACCACCCCGATGACGCGGCTCTCTGCGTTCTTCGGCAGCGCGTCCTCAAGCCAGAGACGGGCGAGTGTTGCTACCTGCTGGGGACGAGCACCGATCATCGCCCGATAACCCTGTCGGGCACCGGCGGTGAAGACGACCGCCCCTACGAGATCAGCGTTGGCGAAGATTCCGAAGCAACGCCATGCCGCGGCGGGCATGTTGTGCAGGTAGTGGTGCTGCACGATCAGGGACCGGATTACGCTCGGTGCGACCGGCCGGACAACGAGCGTTTTTGGGGAGGGAGGGAGCGCGGGGGTCGGACTCGCACCGCCATCTGCGCGGGGGAACCGCGCCATCCTGCTTTGGACGACCCGCGCGGCCTTCATGGCGTGGCCTGCTCGGTGTCGCGGTCGCCCAGCGCTTCCACGATGGCGACGATGTTGCGGGCAGCCCAGCCGAGGCGCGAGGCGAGCTGCTCAGCTTTCTCATCGCCGAGCGCGACGCGGCACGCCGTGGCGGCAGCTGCGACAGTCGGAAAGCCCGTCAGCGCATCCTGTTCCGCTATGACATCGGCCACTCGCAGGAGGTAGCGGGCGAGTTCACGCTGGGCGATCCGCTCGGCGGGCAGGATCGCCCGCTCCAAAGCCGTCGCCACAGAGCCGATTGCGTCTGAAAGTCCGATCTTGCGCGTAGGGCCAGGGCTGGCTGGATAGCTTCGCCCGTCGCGCCCCTTTCGGGTCTCGGTGGGCGGAATCGCGGCCCGTTGCTCAAGTTCCTGCCTGACCTTGGCGATTGTCGGCTGCACGAGGCCAGCACGGCGGCCGATCTCGCGGTCGGAGAGATCGGGATGCTCGCGCAGCAGCCTGGACGCAAAAGCGCGACGGTCCGAGAGGGTCAGCGGCTTGCCGTGCGCTGCGTTCAGCGCAAAGGCGAGGCTCGCGAGATCGCCGTCCGGGGGCGCCTCCAAGAGGTCGACCGGGACGGCCCCCAGCCCGAGGTTCTGAGCCGCAGCGAAGCGATGGAATCCATCCACGAGGACGTATCGCTCGCCGCGTTTGACCACCTTGAGCGGAGGCCAGGTCTCCGCAATGCCTTCGAGCTCTTGAACATGATCGGCATCGATGCCCTCGACCCGGGGTTGCAGGTCCGGGTCACAGGTGATCTCCTGCAAAGCGACGGGAAAAGTAGGCTGCATGACGAGTAAGACTCCATCTGGGGTCAATGACTCCGCCGAACATAGCAATTCGGGTACGGACTTCTTGCATGGTGTTATGTAGGGCTGTATTGTTTGGGGTATGGTCGATGACGAAACCCCTGAGCCAGCGTTAGCTGTCCTCCACAGGGCAAGAGAGGCTGGTTTCAAAGTGTCGGCGGCTCAGTTGGCCCGCTGGCATCGGTCCGGGCTGGTGCCCTCGCCGCGTCAGCATTCTCTGGGAAGGGGAAAAGGAACCCAGTCTCTATATCCTGCCGGAACTGCCAGTCAGGTCGTCGCCCTCTGCCAAATGCACAGGACAACACGCTCACTGAACGACGTCGGTTGGTTTCTTTGGTGGTATGGGTTCTCCGTCGCCGAAAGATACTGGCACGAAAGACTCTCGGAAGCGGCCGCGACGTGGGATGGTGCAATCGGTCGGATGAAAAGGCACGCCAGACGGCTTGACAGTGAGGACGATGAAGTAGCTGACCAGGCCGATCGAGATCTGATGCGTGCCCGTGACGCGCGCATCAATCTCAAGCTGCTGCGCCGGATACGTAAGCGCGTCGGAAAGGACGAATTCCCTTCGGTCCTGCGGCTAGTCATCGGGCTGGCGGTTGGCCAATTCGAGGACGGTCCAGCGATGGCAACGGAGGACCGTGTGATCGATAAAACCCTGGGCCTTGATGCCGCACGGGAGCATAGTTTGCCCGGGATGTCACCGTGGCTGAACGGTTCTGTGAGGCCGGTGCTTGCAGAGCTATCAGAACTTTTCGCGGCGAACCGCTTCGCGGCGATTGTCAAACGAACGCCAGCCCGCGAGCTGCACCAAGCTCGCGACGAACTGCGAGACCTCCTTCTTGGCCTTCGGGCGTTCGCAAGGGGCCTGCAGAAATCCTTCGGCAAGAACCCCTTCGGACTCGGGGTGCTTGCGGATATTTCCGAACAAGCAAAGCCCACCGATCTGGCTCAGCTTACCCTCGGATGGTGCCTGCTCAAAGGCGCTTGGCCCGGCTTTAGCGAGAATTGCCCACCGCTTCTCGCGGCGGCGCGCGCGGTGGTCTCAACTTTACAGGTGCAACGCGGATGACGCCTCCGCAATTGCCAATCGCTGGAACGGGAAGAGCAATTTCAAAACGCGTGCTGGGCCGGGAGGCGCTCGCGGAACTGGCAGCGGGAGACTGGGCAGGACGGGCCCGCTTTTGGGCGACGCCCGCCAAGCACGCTCGGCGGTCCCGACTGCGGGATTCCGGTGCCGGGCAGCCGCTCATCCTGAGCGGCCATGGCATGAGCCTACGGATCAACCACGGGACGCTCGAGGTCCGGAACGGATTTACCCACTACCCGCAAGCCCGAGAAGAGTGGCGCTTCTTCCGGGGCGATCCGGAGCTTCCGGCCCGCATTATCCTGCTCGACGGGAGCGGCGCCGTCACGCTGGACGTGCTCGCGTGGCTCGCGGAACAGAACGTCCCCCTGCTCCAGCTCGACTGGCGCGGCAACGTGGTCGCCGCGATCGGAACGAATAGCCTCGGAGCTGAGCCTATCCTTCTTCAGCGCCAGGTTACGGCCGCGAAGGACCGGCAGCGCGCTCTGCCCGTCGCCGTTTGGTTGATCCGGGAAAAGCTCCGATCGAGCCGGTTCACGCTGCTGCGGTCGGCGCCCGCCTCGCCAATTCGGGATGCCGCGGTGAGACGCCTCGAGGACGACATTGCTCGCCTCGGTCAGCCTTGGGCGGGATCGAAGGCGGCGTTATTGGGCGTCGAGGGCAGATGCGCCGAGGCTTACTTTACCGCTTGGCGCAATATCCCCTTGGTGTGGAAAGGCACCAGCCGGCGGCCAATCCCTGACGCATGGCGGATCGTCGGCACCAGGGCAGCGAGGAAGCGGCGGAATCGCTATTCGCGGCACCCCGTCCAGGCGATGCTGAATTACGGCTACGCGGTGCTTGAGAGCCGCCTCCGCATCGAGACCGCCTGCATCGGCCTGGACCCAGGTATCGGCTTCCTCAACGAGATGCACCCCGACCGGCCGGCGCTGATCCTCGACCTGATGGAACCGCTCCGGCCGGCAATCGATGCAATCGTGCTCAGCTTCGTTGCGGCGCAGACCTTTGCGCCGGCAGACTTCACCATCGGCAAGAACGGCACCTGCCGGCTGCATCCCGCCCTTGCCCGTCGGCTCGTCGCAGAGATCGGGCCGCTCGATGGGCTGAAGCCCACCTTGGTCGGGCTGCTCGATCGGATCGGGCACAAGCCGCCGCCCGCCATTCAGCATCGGAGCCGGGCGTGGCTGGCGCAGCGAGGATTAGTTCCAACCTCCCAACTGTGATTTTCCCTGGAAGATCGTGCCCTTGACGGAACAACTCGTCATGGCGGCGCGCTCTGACTGCGTCTTAAGGAAGGACGGATAATCCGGAGGGCCCGCGGGTTCGTCACAGGGGATGTCCCGTTTGCTGTTGAAAAAGGCGAGGCGGGCGTCGCCGGGTTGCGACATTATGCGGCGAGAGTGTTGGGTTCAAGGTTGTGCTCGGTGAAGCGCGCCTGATGCGCAGCCAGCGCGGCGCGAAGCAGGTGCAGTTGCCTGCGGGCCTTCAGCCGCCGGAAGCCCTTGGCTGCCTCTTGCATCGCCGCTGC
>JASHOF010000116.1 GCA_030041255.1 Acetobacteraceae bacterium | reverse complement strand
TTCCGCCACGGGGTGCAGCATCTTCGGCCGTTGATCCTGCGCGAAGTGGCCGAAGCGGTGGAACTGCACGAAAGCACGGTGAGCCGGGTGACGGCAAACAAATACATCGCCACGCCGCGCGGCATTTTCGAGCTGAAATACTTCTTCACGACCGCACTTGCCGGGCTTGCCGGCCAGACCCACAGCGCCGAGGCGGTGCGCAGCCGCATTCGTCAGTTGGTGGATGCGGAACCGCCTGCCGCGGTGCTGTCTGACGACGCGATTGCCGGTGCGCTCCGGGCGGAGGGTGTGGACATCGCTCGGCGAACCGTGGCCAAATACCGCGAAGCCCTGCACATTCCGGGCTCGGCACAGCGCCGGAGAGAGAAGGCGGGGCCTCGGTGGGGCAAATCGGAGCTCGGCTCGTAGAGCGGCGTGGACCGGCCGCCCGAGCCGAAACGGGAGATATGGCGCGGGCCGGCGAAAATGTCGCCGCGCTTCGAGGAGCGGGACATGCAGATCACTGTTTCCGGCAAGCAGATCGAGCTATCGGATGCTCTCAGGACGCATGTCTCCGATCAGCTCGGCAATATCACGCGCAAATATTTCGATCACGCACTCGAAGCCCTGATCACCTTCGGCCGGGCACGCAGCTTTTTCACCTGCGATATCAATCTGCACGCCGGCCGTGGGCTGGTGTTGCGGGCGGAGGGCGAGGCGCAGGACGCACATGCCGCCTTCGAGGACGCGGCGGAGCACATCGCCAAGCGCCTGCGCCGCTATCGCCGGAGGCTCAACGAGCATGCGCGCGATCTCGCCAACCGGGAGCGGCCCGAAATGGCCCGTCAATATGTGCTCTCGCAGACGGAGCCTTCAGCGGCAGGGGCGGACGGCGACGCCGAAGCCGGTCCCTTCGCCACCGTGATCGCAGAGGTGGCCGCCGAGATCCGCCTCCTTTCGGTGAGCGATGCCGTGATGCGGCTCGACCTGACCGATCAGCAGGCGATGATGTTCCGCAACACCGCGACGGGCAAACTCAACGTCGTCTATCGCCGGCCCGACGGCAATATCGGCTGGATCGAGCCGACCGCAAAAACGTGATGGCAGCCGCCGTGGCGTACGGGTTCGATGACCAACCCGCCGTCCCTTGAAGCCAACCCGTCACTCACGCCATCATCGCTGGCCTGTCGGAACCGCCCGGCAGCGCGGCGGGCGGAGGTTCTCTCTTGAATGCCGATCCCTATCAGGTGCTGGGTGTGGCGCGCGAGGCGAGCCAGGACCAGATCCGGGCCGCGTACCGCAAGCTCGCGAAGAAGCTGCACCCGGACCTCAATCCGGGCAACAAGGATGCGGAGGAGCGTTTCAAAGAGGTCTCCGGCGCCTACGACCTTCTCGGCGATGCCGAGAAGCGGGCCCGTTTTGATCGCGGTGAGATCGACGCCGCAGGTGCCGAACGGCCAAGGGAGACCTATTATCGCGATTTCGCGGACAGCGCCGGCGCCGCGCACGAAGGCGCGCGCCGCTACGAGTCCGCCGAGGGATTCGCCGATTTCGCCGACACCGACGACATCCTGGCCGAGCTTTACGGCAAGGTCCGCGGCCGTGGGGCGAAGATCCGCATGCGCGGGCCGGACCTTCCGTTCCACCTGCACGTCGATTTCCTCGAGGCGGTCAACGGCGCGACACGCCGCCTTTCCTTGCCCGACGGTTCCACGCTCGACGTTACCATCCCGCCCGGCATTCGTGATGGCCAGATCCTTCGCCTCAAAGGCAAGGGCCGCCCCGGCCTCGGCGGCGGTCCACCCGGCGATGCGCTGATCGAGATCGAAATCGTTCCGCATCCCATCTTCACTCGCCAGGGAGACGATATTCGTCTCGAGCTGCCGGTCTCGCTTGCCGAGGCGGTGCTCGGCGGCCGGGTCGAGGTGCCGACACCAACCGGGCCGGTGGCGATGACGATCCCGAAAGGCTCGAACAGCGGAACCGTGCTGCGTATCCGCGGCAAGGGGGTCGCCAAACGTGATGGCACGCGCGGGGACGAGTACGTGACACTCCGGATCATGCTCCCGGGCAAACCCGATCCGGCGCTGGAGAGCTTCGTCGCCGGGTGGGAGGCGGGCCGGAGCTTCGATCCCCGCGAGAGGGAGAAGGCCTGAATGCTGGAATTCGAGGAGTTCTGCTTCCGCGCGCGGCTCGAAGGCGGCACTCTCGAGGCCTGGATCGCAGCCGGCTGGCTGATCCCGGCAGGGACCGAGCCAAGACGTGCCTTTTCCGAGGCCGACCTGGCCCGCGCGCAACTGATCCAGGATCTGACACGAGATCTCGGTGTCAATGACGAGGGTGTCGCCGTTATCCTCGACCTGATCGACCAGCTCCACGGCCTGCGCCGCAGCCTGAAAAGCCTCTCCGCTGCCCTGGGCTCCCTGCCCCCTGAGGCCCGCGCGACAATCCAGCGGCAACTCGGCGCTGCCAGACAGTAGCCGTTGCGCCGGCCCGGAGTTGAAGCGCGGCTTCGAGCCGGCGTAATGCGCATCAGCCTACGAACGGAAGCCGGTGCACCATGGCGGAGACGGTCAGGATCATTTCACCCGTCGATGGGCGGGTTTATGTCGAGCGGCCAGTTGCGACCGCTGCCGAAATCGAGGCTGCGGTCACGCGGGCAAAGCGCGCCCGCATGGCCTGGGGCGCACTCACCGTTCCCGAACGTGGTGCGGCCGTGACACGCTTCCTCGATGCCTTGCTCGCCATGAATCCGGAGCTCGTGCCCGAGCTTGCCTGGCAGATGGGCCGGCCGGTGCGCTTCGGTGGCGAGGCGCGCGGCGTCGAAGAACGCGGCCGTCACATGATCGGCATTGCCGAATCGGCGCTCGCACCGGTCCGGCCAAGCGCGAAGGAAGGATTCCGCCGCTTCATCACCCGCGAACCGCTGGGCACCATGTTGGTCATCGCGCCTTGGAACTATCCCTATCTCACGGCAATCAACGCCATCGTCCCGGGCTTGATGGCGGGCAATGCCGTCATCCTCAAGCACGCCTCGCAAACCCTCCTCGCCGGCGAACGCTTCGCCGAAGCGGCGCGCCGTGCGGAGCTGCCGGCGGGCATCTTCCAGAACCTCGTGATGACCCATTCCGATACCGAACGGCTGATCGGATCGGGGGCGATCGATCACATCAACTTCACCGGCTCGGTCGAAGGAGGCCGCCGCATCGAAAAGGCCGCCGCGGGCACCTTTGCCTCGCTCGCACTCGAGCTTGGCGGCAAGGATCCTGCCTATGTGCGAAACGACGCCAGCATGGAGCACGCCATCGAGAATCTGGTCGATGGCGCGTTCTACAATTCCGGCCAGAGCTGCTGCGGTGTCGAGCGCATCTATGTCCATGCAGGCGTGTACGACCGTTTTGTCGAGGGTTTCACGGCATACGCCAGAACCTACACCCTCGGCGATCCGCTGGATGCGGCAACGATGGTGGGGCCGATGGCACAGCCGCGCCTCGCCGATGGTGTGCGCAGCCAGGTGGCCGAGGCCCTGCGGAAGGGCGCATCGGCGCTTCTCCGGACAGACGACGAGCGCGACCGGGCCGGTTCGCCGTACTGCGCCCCGGAGGTTCTCACCAACGTCGATCACCAGATGGCCGTGATGCGAGAGGAGAGCTTCGGGCCCGTCGTTGGCATCATGCACGTGAAGGACGACGATGAAGCCGTCACCCTCATGAACGATAGTCCCTACGGCTTGACTGCCTCGATCTGGACCACGGATGCCGACCGGGCAGCCGTACTGGGCGGCCGCATCGAAACCGGCACCGTGTTCATGAACCGATGCGATTATCTCGATCCTGGGCTGGTCTGGACCGGGGTCAAGGAAACCGGCAAGGGCGGCGCGCTATCGGAAATCGGCTATCATCATCTCACCCAGCCCAAATCCTACCACCTGCGCCAGGTCTGAAACGCCGCGCCGCCTGCTCAGGCCGCGAGGAACCCGACCAGCCGCTTCGCCTCGGCAACGATCGGCCCGGCAATCCGCTTCGCGCGCTCCGCCCCTCCGCGCAGCACGCCGTCCACATGCGCGGGGTCGGCAAGCAGCCGTCCTGTCTCCGCCGCGATCGGCCCGATGGTCGCAATCAGGAGCCCGGCCAGATCCTCCTTGAAGGCGGCAAAGCCCTTGCCGCCGTGCTGACTGAGCACGCCCGCCTCGTCGGTGTCGGCAAGTGCGGCATAGATCCCGACCAGATTGCGCGCCTCCGGCCGCCCTTCGAGGCCGGCCGGCTCGCCCGGCAGCGGTTCCGGATCCGTGCGCGCCCGCCGGATCTTCTGCGCGATCGCAGCGGCGGAATCGTTCAGGTTGATCCGGCTCTGATCTGAAGTGTCGGACTTCGACATCTTCTTCGTTCCATCCCTGAGGCTCATCACGCGCGCCGCCGGCCCCAGGATCAGCGGTTCGATCGCGGGAAAGAAATCCGCCCCGAAATCGTGGTTGAATTTCTGCGCGATGTCGTTGGCAAGCTCGAGATGCTGGCGCTGATCATCGCCCACCGGCACGCGGGTCGCGTGGTAGGCAAGGATGTCTGCCGCCATCAGGTTCGGGTAGACGTAGAGGCCGGCGGAAGCATTCTCCCTGTCCTTGCCAGCCTTGTCCTTGAACTGCGTCATCCGGTTGAGCCAGCCGAGCCGGGCGACACAGTTGAATATCCACGCCAGCTCGGCGTGCTCAGGCACCAACGACTGGAGAAACAGGATCTGCCCTACGGGGTCGATCCCGCAGGCCATCAGCGATGCGGCCAGCTCGCGCGTCTGCCGGGCGAGCAGGCTCGGTTCCTGCCATTGTGTGATGGCGTGCAGATCGACCACGCAATAGATACACTCGTGATCCGCCTGCAAGGGAACCCAGTTGCGGATCGCCCCGAGATAATTGCCAAGCGTGGGGATGCCGGAAGGTTGGATGCCCGAGAAGATTCGCTGCATGAAGTGCTGATCCGCCTGAACGCGCGCTCTTTGTGGCGAAGCGCCCATCCGGTCAACCCCGGCTCTTTGAGAGGCGGCCCCCGACTTCCCTGAGATCGAACGCCGCGAGCGCCTGGCCCAGGACGCCATAGGCGACGACGCCGGCGAGAATGATCGCCGCGAGCCGGAGCCAACCGAGTGCACCATGCGCCTTGGGCAGATGCTCCATGACTTCCCAGAGGACGATGCCCATGCCCGCCGCCGCGGCGATGATGCGCGGAACCCGTCGGCGCAGCGCGCGGTCGAGATAGAGGATGCGCTGGCGTATCAGGAGCCAGCCGAGTGCGGCGGCATTGAAAATGGCGGAAACGCTTGCCGCCAGTGCGATGCCCGTCGCACCGAGCGGTACCACGAGGATTAGGATGAAAACGATGTTGACGACGAGCGCCGCCACGCCCACGCCGACCGGCGTCGCCGTGTCGCCGCGCGCGAAGAAACCCGGGGCAAGAACCTTGGCCAGCACCGTCCCCGGCACTCCCACCGCGTAGGCGATCAGCGCCGCCGCCGTCGCCGTGACATCCGCGCCGCTGAAGGCACCGCGCTCGAACAGCACCCGGATGATCGGTACCGCCGCGACGGCGAGACCCACCGAAGCAGGCAAGGTCAAGGCGAAGGCGAATTCGATCGCCCGGTTGAGCGTGCGATGTCCGCTGAGGCGGGCAAGCGTGTGAACCTGCCGCGAGAGAATGGGCAGGAGAGCGGTTCCTGCTGCCACGCCGATCACGCCCAGCGGGAGCTGGTTCACGCGGGCGGCATAGTAAAGCACTGAAACCGAGCCAGGCTTCAGCAGGCTGGCGACGATCGTATCCACGGCAAGGTTGATCTGCGTGACGCCCACTCCGACCACCCCCGGCCCGATCCGCCGCATCAGGAGCCGCACGCCAGGTGTCAGGCGCGGGCGGTACAGGCGGAGCGGCATACCCGCGCGGTGGGTCGCGACCGCCATCCACACGAGCTGCGCGATGCCGGAGATCGTCACACCGTAGGCCAGCGCATGGCCAGCGGTCGGCACATAGGAGGTGAAGAAGAGCAGAACCGCGATGAGGCAAAGATTGAACAGGATCGGTGCCGCGGCAGCGGCGGCGAAGCGGTTGAGCCCGTTCAATATGCTCGCAAACGCGGCCGCCAGGCAGACCAGCATCAGATAAGGGAAGGTGATGCGGGTGAGCCGGACCGCGAGCGCGAACTTCCCTGGAATCGCAACGAAGCCGGGGGCGAGCACCAGCAGCAGTGCCGGCATGAAGAGCACCCCGGCCAGCGTGAACAGGGCGAGCCAGACCACCATCACGCTCATCGCCTCTTCGGCGAAGCGGCGCGCGGCGCGCTCCCCTTCGGTTGCCACGGCTCCCGCAAAGGCCGGCACGAAAGCGGCGCTGAACGCGCCTTCCCCGAACAGGCGGCGAAACAGGTCAGGCAACCTCAACGCGACGAAGAACGCATCCGCCACCATTCCCGCGCCGAGCCGATCGGCGATCAGGATGTCGCGCAGGAAGCCGAACAGCCGGCTCGCCAGCGTCCAGAGGCCGACGGTCAGGGCACTTTTCAGCATGCTTCCATCAGGGGGTGGCGCTGGCGGGAAAGCAAGCCCGAAGGCGAGGCGTCAGGCCTGCTTCAGCTCGATCAGGCTGCGGCGGATTTTCCGGCCCCGATTCACCTTGTCCTCGATGTAACTTCCGTCTCCCCAGCGGACGGCGCGCGCCATGGCCTGGGCATCCTCGAGGAAGCGGGCAAGCATTTCCAGGAGCGCCTCGCGGTTGTTGAGAAAAACGTCGCGCCACATGGTGGGATCGGAAGCCGCGATACGCGTGAAATCGCGAAAGCCGGAGGCCGCGAACTGCAAAACTTCCTGGCGCGTCTCGTCGGCAAGATCATCGGCGGTCCCGCAGATCGTGAAGGCGATGAGGTGCGGCAGATGGCTCACGATTGCGAGCACACGATCGTGATGCGCGGCGCCCATCTCCTCCACCATCGCCCCGGTGCGCCGCCAGAGTTCGGTCATTCGCGCGACCGCCGCGCGATCGGTGCCCGCAGGCGGCGTGAGCAGGCACCAGCGTCCCTCGAACAGCTCGGCAAAACCCGCGTCGGGGCCGGAATACTCCGTGCCCGCGACCGGATGAGCCGGCACGAAATGCACGCCTTCGGGCACCAGCGCCCCGACATCGCGCAGTACTGATTGCTTGGTCGAACCGACATCGGAAAGGATGGCGCCGGATGCGAGATGGGGTGCGATCGCCTCGGCGATGCTGGCGAAGGCGCCGACGGGCGCACAGAGGATGACCCCATCCGCGCCGCTCACGGCGGCGGAGACATCCGCTTCGTAGCGATCGCCAAGCCCGAGCGCCGCGGCACGCGCAAGTGCCGCCGGCGCGCTGTCGTGGACCACGAGTTCCCCGGCGATATCACCCCGTGCGCGCGCAACGCGTGCAAGCGAGCTGCCGATGAGCCCGATGCCGATCAGGGCCAGGCGACGAAACAGGATCTCAGGCATTGGCCGCTGCGTGCGCCATGAAGGCGGCAAGCGCGTCGGCTACCGCCTGGCATTCCTCGGCGGTGCCGATCGTGATTCGCAGGCACTGGGGCAGGCCGTAGCCTCTCGTGCCGCGGACAATGATGCCCCGCGCCCGCAAGGCAGCATCGGCGCCCCGGGCCCGCGCCTCGGTCGAGAAATCCGCGAGCAGGAAATTGCCTTCGCTCGGCCAGATCGTGATCCCCGCTCTGCTGAGCAGGGAGGCGAGGCGGGCGCGCCATTCCCGGTTATGGGCGCGTCCCTGTTCCACCCAGCCGGGTTCGGCCAGGGCGGCAATGCCGGCGGCCTGGGCCGCGGCATTGACGTTGAACGGTTCGCGGACTCGATTCAGCACATCGACAATCGCCGGCGGCGCATAGGCCCAACCAAGCCGCATGCCGCCCATTCCGAACATCTTGCTGAAGGTCCGCGTCATCACGGTGTTGTTCGTGCTCCTGACCAGCGCAATGCCGGGCTCGTAGTCGGAGCGCTCGACATACTCGGCATACGCCGCGTCCAGCACCAGCAGCACTTCCTCCGGCAGCCCGGCGCGCAGCCGGGCCACCTCCTCGGCCGTCAGCATGCTCCCGGTCGGGTTGTTCGGGTTGGCGAGAAAGACGATCCGCGTCGCCGGCGAAACCAGGGCCAGCATCGCATCGACATCGGCAGTGAGATTGCGCTCCGCCGCCTTCAGGGTCCGCGCCCCGGCGTACTGGGCGGCAACCCCGTAGATGGAGAAGCCGTGCGCGCTCATGATGATTTCCGTACCCGGGCCGCTATAGGCGAGGGTGAGGAGATAGAGGAGATTGTCCGAGCCAGAGCCGCAGACGATCCGCTCCGGCTCCAGGCCGAACCGTCGCCCGATCGCCCGGCGGAGGTCGGAAGCATGGCCGTCCGGATAGAGATGCATCGTCGGGACCAGCGCTGCATAGGCGGCACGCGCCCCAGGCGGTGCCCCGAAGGGTCCTTCATTCGAGGAGAGCTTGATCGTCCGGTTGATGCCGGCAAGCTGCGATTCGCCGCCGACATAAGGCGAGATCGCCAGGATTTCCCGGCGCGGCCGCGGTGCGTTGCTCATCGCACCGTGGGGCCCTCCGGGATCGCATAAGCACCGAGCAGCAGCGGCGGCTCTGCGAGCAGATCGAGGCCGGAAAGCCTCGGGTCCTCTTCCGAAACGAAGCCGGCGACCTCGGCCAGCGCTCGCGCCAGCCCGGCCGCACGGTCGCGTTCGATGAGCACCGTTCCCGGAACGAACCCGGCGGCTTGCAGTGCGGCGATCAGCCGGGCCCTGCTCAGCTCGGGCGGAAAGGCAAGGCCGAGCAGGCTCCGGTCGTTCGAAGACGGATCAGGGGGAGAGGCGGAAAGCACGAGCGCCGAGAGCGGCGGGCTGCCTTCCGGCCGCGGCGTCCAGAAAGGCAGGCGCGCGACGATATGCGCGCGCGGCGATTCATGTCCGCCGACGGTTTGCCACCATCCACCCACCTGATCCCCCTCGGCCGGAAAGGGCAGGATGGCGACCGCGGCGCTCGTCGCCAGCTCGGCAATCGCGCGCGCCGGAGAGCGATGGACCCTGAGAGGGGTGAGTGCCCCGAAGTGCTCGCGCGCCAGCGCCGCATAGCCCCCTACCCCGTCGGCCTCGCAGACGGCCACCAAAAACGCCCCCTGCATCACGGTGGTTCCGGCCAGGAGCTCTCGCCAGATCCGCACGATCGTCGCGCTGGGAAGCGGCCCGTGATGGTGCGCAAGGCGGCGGCGGATGATCTCGGCCTCGCGTCCGGGCCGAAGCGCCATGCCCGTCTTCAGGCGCTGCCGCGCCAGCCGCGCCACCACCTCCGAGCGCTCGATCAAGAGCTTGTGCAGGTCTTCGTCGAGGCGGTCGAGCTCGCCTCGAAGGGCTTCGAGGCCCCATTCGCCAGGTTCGGTCGGCTGATCGTCGGCGGCGGGAACGGAAGCGGGCATGGGCATTCCTTGGGGCAAGGGAATGGATAGCCGAACACCGGCGGGCTGCCTACTGCCCGCCACGTGTGCTCGCGGCCTTGCCGTCTCGCCTCCGTCAAGCCTAGAGAGGGCGCATGATCATCGCCGATCCCCGCCCGCTGCTGGCGCACCAGTCCGCGCGCTTCGAAGACGGGCTGTTACTCGACTGCGGGGTAGAGCTTCGTGAATTGACGGTCGCCTACCGCACCTATGGCCGGTTGAATCGCGACCGAACGAACGCGGTGCTGGTCTGCCATGCCCTGACCGGCGATCAGTACGTGGCTGAAACCCACCCTTTGACCGGCAAGCCAGGCTGGTGGGAAGCCGTGGTCGGGCCTGGCAAGCCGGTCGATACAGAGCGCTTTTTCGTGATCGCGGCGAACGTGCTGGGTGGCTGCATGGGTTCGACCGGGCCGCTCAGCATCCGCGATGATCATCAGCCCGAATCCGGGCGCGTGCTTCCCTGGGGGACAGACTTCCCGCCGGTGACGATCCGGGACATGGTGCGGGCGCAGAAGCGGCTGATCGAGCATCTCGGGATCGCGCGTCTCTTCTCCGTGCTCGGGGGCTCGATGGGCGGCATGCAGGTCCTGGAATGGGCCGCCCTTTACCCAGACTGCGTCTTCTCCGCCGTGCCGATCGCGGCTGCCGCCTATCACACCGCGCAGAACATCGCCTTTCACGAGGTCGGGCGGCAGGCAATCTTCGCCGACCCCGACTGGGAGGGCGGCCGCTACTGGGAGCGCGGCAAGGTGCCGGCCCGCGGCCTCGCGGTGGCGCGAATGGCCGCGCACATCACCTATCTCTCCGAGCAGGCTTTGACGCGCAAGTTCGGGCGCCGCCTCCGCTCCGGGCCCTCGCTCACCCTCTTCGACGATCTCTTCGAGGTGGAGAGCTACCTCCGCCACCAGGGCTCGACCTTCGTCAGCCGGTTCGATGCCAATTCCTATCTCAGCATCACCCGCGCGATGGATTTCTTCGATCTTGCCGCCGAGCACGGCGGCGATCTCGCGCATGCCTTCGCGGGTTCGCGGACACGCTTCTGCGTGATCTCGTTCAGCTCCGACTGGCTGTTCCCGACCGCCCAGTCCCGGGCCATCGCCCGGGCGCTCAACCGGGCCGCCGCGAACGTCAGCTTTGTGGAAGTGGAAAGCGACAAGGGGCACGATGCCTTCCTGCTCGACGAGCCGGCATTCCACCGCACGCTCTCCGGATTTCTCTCCGGCTCGGCAGCGGCGGCCGGGCTCTGATGAACGCTGAACCGCACCTCACGGCGCCGAACGGCATCCGCTACGTCGCCAAGAATCTCAGGCTCGATCTCCGCCTGATCGCCGGAATGATCGCACCTGATTCCCGGGTGCTCGATATCGGCAGCGGTGACGGCACATTGATCGCCCATCTGGCCCGGGAACGCGGGTGCGACGCGCGCGGCATCGAGATCGACATGGCGGAAGTCGCCGAGACGGTGGCGCGCGGGCTGGCCGTGATGCACGGCGACGCTGACATCGACCTCGCGCACTATCCCGACCAGGCCTTCGACTATGTGGTGCTCTCGCGCACCTTGCAGGCAGTGGAACGGCCGCGCGAGGTGCTGCGCCAGATGCTGCGCATCGGCGCCCACGCAGTGGTCAGTTTCCCGAACTTCGGGCATTGGCGCGTGCGCTGGCAGCTTTTCTCACGCGGCCGGATGCCGCTGACGCCGGCCTGGGACCGGCCCTGGTACGAGACGCCGAATATCCATCCCTGCACGATCCGCGATTTCTTCGCCCTCTGCGCCGCCGAAGGCTATCGCGTCGAATCCTGGCTCGCCGCCGACCAGGCCGGCATGCGCGCTCCCTGGCGCCGCGCCTCGCGCCTGGCCAACCTGTTCGGCGAGCAGGGGGTTTTCGTGCTGCAAAGGACCCCGAACGTGAGGAAGGACAGACCCGCGTGAACGCTGATCGGATGCTCGATCCAGTCGCCCTGCACGCCCGGCTCTTTACCATCGACACGCATATCGACATTCCCTGGCCGGACCGCGGCGATGCGTTCGGGCCGAGCGCGCGGCGGGTCGATCTGGCGAAAATGCAAGCCGGAAGGCTGAAGGCCGGCTGCTTCGCGGCCTATGTGCCGCAAGGACCCCGCACGGAGGAAGCCGAGCAGGCCGCCTTCGAGCGGGCTCGGGCAATGCTCGCCGCCATTGCCGCGATGGCCGGCAGCCGCGACGGCATCCAGGCGCGGCTTGCGCGCACGGCCGCCGAGATCGAAACGATTGCCCGCGAAGGCGCGATCGCCATCGTGCCGGCGGTCGAGAACGGATACGCGATCGGCACCGACCTCACACGTCTCGACGCGCTGGTCAGCCTTGGCGCGCGCTATCTCACCCTCACCCACAACGGCCATAACGCGCTCGGCGATGCCGCCATCCCGCGCGCCGATCTCGGCGATGCGAAGACGCAGCATGGCGGGCTTTCCGACTTCGGACGGGCCGTGATCGCGCGCATGAATGCGCTCGGCATGCTGGTCGACGTTTCGCACGCAGCGAAGAGCACCATGCTGCAGGCCATCGCCGCGTCGCGTTCACCGGTGGCGGCCACGCACTCTTCCGTCCATGCGCTCTGCCCGCATCCCCGCAATCTCGATGACGAGCAGCTCGATGCACTCGCCGAGTGCGGCGGCGTGGTGCAGGTCACGGCAGTGCCGGCCTTCCTGCGCCGCGACGCGAAGGATACCGAGGTCAGCGTGATCGATTTCGCCGACCACATCGATTACGCGGTGCGCCGGATCGGCATCGCCCATGTCGGCATCTCGTCCGATTTCGACGGCGGCGGCGGCTTCCATGGCTGGCACGATGCCTCGGAAAGCGCCAATCTGACCTCCGAACTGCTGCGCCGGGGTTATGACGAGCAGGCAGTGGGGGCCCTTTGGGGCGGCAACTTCCTGCGCGTGATGCGTGCGGCGGAAGCTGAGGCCGGGGGGCACGCGCAATGAACGCCTTCCCGACAGTCGCCCTTCCGGACGGCACGGCCGTGCCGGCGCTCGGCCAGGGCACCTGGCACATGGGGGAGAACGCGGGCAGCGCGGCCGCCGAGGCCTCGGCACTCCGCCTCGGCCTCGATCTTGGCCTCACGCTGATCGACACCGCCGAGATGTACGGTTCGGGCGGCGCCGAGCGCGCGGTCGCGGAAGCCATCGCCGGCCGGCGCGATACGGTGTTCCTGGTCTCGAAGGTGCTGCCGAGCAACGCTTCGGCGCGCGGCACGAAGACGGCTTGCGAGCAGAGCCTCAGGCGCCTCCGCACCGACCGGATTGATCTCTATCTCTTGCACTGGATCGGCAGCATTCCCTTCGAGGAGACCATCGCCGGATTCGAGGCGCTCCGCACCGCCGGCAAGATCCGCCATTGGGGCGTTTCTAACTTCGATGCCCCTGACATGGAAAAACTGGTGAAGGTGCCCGCCGGGGCCGCCGTAGCAACCAACCAGGTGCTCTACAATCTCGACGAGCGGGGAATCGAGTACGATCTCATGCCCTGGTGCGCCGCGCGCGGGGTGCCCGTGATGGCCTATACGCCGCTCGGCCTGGCAGGGCGCCTGCTCCGCTCGCCTGCGCTGGCATCGGTTGCCGCGCGCCACGACGTGACCCCCGCCGCGGTCGCGCTCGCCTTCCTCCTCGCCCGCCCGGGCGTCATCGTCATCCCGAAGGCAACCCGGGCGGAGCATGTGCGCGCCAATGCTGCGGCCGCCTCGCTTCGCCTCGAGGCCGAAGACATCGCCCGGATCGAGGCGGCGCATCCGCCGCCGCGGCGCAAGGAGAAGCTGGCCATCCTCTGACGCTTCCGCCCCCGTTCTGGAAACCTCCGCGCGATCCCCGTAATCTTGGCACTCACCTGGAAGGAGAGCGGTGGATATGGCGCAGTCGTTCGATCGGGCGGCCGAGGATCTCGGCAACATCGTGCATCTGGAACATGTCAACACGCGCGTTCCGGACCAGGGCCTGGCCACCATCTTCTATGTCTCGGGCCTCGGCCTGACGCGCGATCCGTACCTGATGACCGGCGTTGACAATATGTGGGCGAATATCGGCAGGAGCCAGTTTCATTTGCCGACCGGCAAGCCGCAAAGGGTGCGCGGCACAACGGGCCTCGTCCTGCCCGATCGCGCCGCATTGCTGCGCCGCCTCGAGCGCGTGCGAGAGCCGCTTGCTGCGACCGAGTTCGACTTCCGCGAGGAAGAGACGCACGTGCTGGTCACCTCGCCGTGGGGCAATCGGATCCGCGTGCACACGCCTGACCGCCGCTTCGGGCGGATCACACTCGGTCTCCCGTACGTCGCCTTCGATGTGCCGCGCGGCGCTGCCGAAGGCATTGCCGGATTCTATCAGCAGGTGTTCGCAACGCCGGCCTCGGTCGAGCAGGGCGCCGGCGGCCTCGCCGCACGCGCGATGGTGGGGCCCGATCAGTTCCTCTTCTTCGAGGAGACGGACCGCACTCTGCCGCCGTTCGACGGTCATCATGTGCAGATCTACATCGCCAACTTCTCTCAGCCCTACCGCTGGCTGCTGGAACGGAACCTCATCACCCAGGAGGACGATCAGCACCAGTGGCGCTTCGAGCAGATCGTGGACCCGAAAGATCTACGCCCGCTCTTCGAAGTCGAGCACGAGGTGCGCAGCATGCGCCATCCCTTCTTCAACCGCCATCTCGTGAACCGGGACCCGGCGCAGACCAACCGCTCTTATGCGCCCGAGCACGAAAGCTGGCCCTGGGCGATGGCGCAGTAGGTCGGGCAGAGATCCCGGCCGGCCGCAAAGTATGAAACGCGAGAAGATTGGTTTGCAGCCATTCCCACCCGGTTGCCGGATCGCGCCCCATCACGAGCGGCGAAACGTGCTGGCCAGCAACGAAAAGAATCCCGGCCCGCGAACCCCGCGTGAGACGAACCTGCCCTGGCCGGGGTGCACGGCCGCAGGGCCGCGGTTGCTGAGAAGGCGGACCATGCCGATGATCTCCTCCGCTCTCCTGGCATTGCCGGGATCGTTGGCAACCGCTCTCTCCGCGGCGCGCCTGGCCTCTGGCCAGTCCCTGAGATCGAGGAACAGATCGCCGACGCCGGACCAGAACGCCGCATCCCCGGCTCGCCGCTCCATCAGTTCGATCAGGCGGCCACGGGCGGCCTCGGCATCGCCGGCCTCGCGCAGGGCGCGAGCCAGCGCGAGCTTGGCAGTGGCATCCTGCGGCGCCGCCGCAAGCCGGCCTTCGGCCGCGGCGCGAACGGCGGCTCTATCCCCCGTCCTGGCAAGAGCGGCAATCGCGCGGGCGAAGTTTTCGCGGGTCGATCCGGGGGCTGCAAGCGCCGCAAGGCGCGTCTTCGCTGCACGCATTTTCCCGCCGGCGACGAGCAGTTCGGCCTCCCTGAGCCTCGGCTCAGGATCGTCCGGCCTGAGCGCGATCGCCCCGCCGATCGCCGCCAGCGCGCGCCCCGTTTCGCCGAGCGTTGCGAAAAGATCGGCGAGCCCCGCCCAGAACGCCGGGTCCTTGCTATCCCGCCGCTCGAGCTCCGCCGCCGCGCGCCGCGCCTCGGCAAGCCCGCGTCGCCCGCCATGCTGGGATTGGAGCGCGATCAGTTCCATCTGTGCTGCCATCTGCCAGGCCGCCTCGGCACCGCCTCCCTGGATCAGCCCCAGCGCACGGGCGAAAAGCTCCTCGGCGCGCGGTGCCTCACCGGCTCGGCGACAGCGGCTGGCGATCGCGCAAAGGCTCGGCGCGTCATTTTCGATGTGGCGGCGGACACGGCGCAGGTGGATGGTTGCGTCCTTGAGCAACCCGGCCCGTATCAGCCGGTCGGCCAACAGAAGCTGCGGGCCGAACTGATCCGCCCGCGCGAAAGCGAGCCGCCCGGCCGCCTTCGCCGCATCCGAATGGAGCCCGACCGCGTCGAACGCCGCCACCGCATCCTCGACCAGATCGAGCCGGCCGCTCGGTTGCTCACGGAGCACCATCAGGTGCGTGAAGGCTTCTTCCTCGTGGCCCCGCTCCAGCAGCAGCACCGCAAGCTGCAAGCGCGAAGCCGCATCGTCCGGTCGCTCCGCCGCCGCAACGCGGGCGAGCGCGAACGCTTCCGATTTCATGCCGGCCTTGCGGAGTATCAGGATCAGCCAGTCGAGCCGGCGGATGCGCGCCTGGTCCGCGACGAGGCGCATGGCCAGTTGCAATGCTTCGTCGCGTCGTCCGTCGCGCTCGAGAGCGATCGCGCGTTCCATCCGCAGATCCGGATATCCCGGCAGCGCTTTGACCGCCTCGCGCCCCGCCTCGACATGCGCTTTCCGCGCGTCGAGCCCGTCATAGAGCAGCAGCACCCGCCGCCATAGCACGGCATCCGGGTCGATGATCTGGCGCGCTTCGCCGAGATGGGCGAGCGCCTCGGCCAGGCGTTCGGAATTCGTCCTGTCTTCGGTCAGTGCGGCCGCCAGCATGACGAGGTTCTCCGCCGTCGGCGCTTCCTCGGCCAGCGAGCGGAATACGCCGAGCGCTTTCCCCTTTTCGCCCGCGGCATTGAGCAGTTGGCCGAGCCTCATGCGCCGGGTGATCTGTTCCTGCTCGGGCCAGATCAGGGAGAGAATCGCAGCCGCGCTCGCCACGTCACCCATCTCGAAGCGGATCACCGCGTCCTCGAAACGGAACGCCGCATGTCTCTGCACCTCGGCAGGCGCGCGGCCCATCATTTCGATTGTTTTGGCATCACCATGGATGCGGCGCCAGCAATCGATATAGCGCACCCATGGCCCGACCGCGGCCTGCGCACCGAGATGGATCCGGGCGAGCGCCGATTCGGCTTCCTCGCGCTGGCCGCAATTGAGCAGTGCCGCCACCTCGGCGATCTGCCAGATCACCGCGTCCGGGGCCAGCGCCAGTGCGTTCCGCACGGCGTGCAGGATTTGCGGCGTCGCCGCCGGCCGCCTTCCGGCCAGGCTCACGGCACGGCTCTCCCAGTAAACCAGCGTGTTTCTGCGCGTGCTCCTGATCATGCCGCGCAGCTCCGCCGCCTTGCCGGTGCCGGCACCGATCAGGCGTTGCAGGAAGCGCTCGGCAATGCGTCCTTCGGCGATCGAACGGATGGAAGCATGGCCGGTGAAAGGCAGGGCAAACCGCTCGACCGGCCCGAGGGCTGCGATCTGCTCCGCGTGTTTCCGATCGACGGTCCAGAAATTGTCGTACAGAACATGATTTTCCGGAGCCAGATCCGCCGCGCGGATGCGCATGTCGCCGTTCCGGGCCCGGTCGTAATAGCGGACATAACGGGAATCGAACCGGGCGACGTCAACGGGATTGATCGAGATCTGCGGGCTGAAGGCGATCGCGGCATCCACTCCGAGCAGGGCGCTGTATTTCAGGGCCGCATACCCGCCCATGCTCACGCCATATGAGACGAGCCGCTGGCCCTCCGTGCGCAGAAGCCCGGGGCGAATGGCGGCCACCGCGCGCTCGACTTCCTCCTCCGGGAACCAGTCCGGCGTGGCCGCGACGAAGCCGATCGCCCCATATCCGTATTTGGCGAAGAATTCGTCACCCCAGAAATTTGTGCCCTGCTTGCGGTACAAAAGATGGCCGAAGCTCGCGAAGCGGATCGCGGACTTAAGACCGTTGCCGACCACCCGGAGCGTTTCGGATTCGTACGGGATCTGCGGCGAAGGACCGCTCACCCGCGGCTCACCGCGGTACCTTCTCGCGCGCGAGGGCAGCGGCCACGGTATCGGAAACGACCGCCGGCGCCGCCCCCTTCTGTTCCTTGAGCCCTTCGATGACGCCCAGGCGATCCGCCTCCGGCCGGTTCTGGCTCATCTTCCACTTGCCCTCGAGCCGGGTGATCGCCAGTCGGAACCCGACGATGCCCTTGAGCTGTGAAGCAATGAAATCCGCCGGCGCGTCGCTGACCGCCCACGGCGCCGGGAAGGTGCCCTCGTGGGTCGCGGTGAGCCGGGTCACCAGCGCTCGCAATTCCTCCCGATCGTCGAAGAAGACGAGCCGGCCATAGGCATGCACGGCAACGTAGTTCCAGGTCGGCACGACCTTTCCGGTCTCGCGCTTCGTCACATACCAGTTGGGGCTGATATAGGCGTCCGGGCCGGGGAAGATGGCGAGCCCTTCCACCTCCGCCGCCTTGCTGCGCCATTGCGGGTTGGCCCGCGCGATATGACCGAGCAGCAGCCCGTTCGTGCCCTCTGCCTCATCCAGCAGCATCGGCACGTGGCTGGCGATGATTCCTTCGGGACCTTCGCTGATGAGAATGGCCAGGCCCGTTGCGCGAATGGCGGCCCGCAAGACCTCGGGGCGGTCTTCGCGGAACGCTGGGGGCACGTACACGTCGATCTCTCCGCCTCACAGAACGAACCGAGAATGCCAGAGCGGGCGTGCCGGGCAAGTGACAAAAACGCGCCCCACACATCCTCCCGGCCGGAGGAAGGGACATGAGGGGGCTGCCGGATGCGTGTGCCGGGCGGCAAAACCTGTCGCTTGCCACTGCGACAATCACGCGTTCAAGTGGGCCGGGAAAGCGCCGCCCCGCAGTCGAAAGGAGAAACCGAATGCCGCCCAGGACGACGCCCGAGGACCCTCCGGCAGCCGGAGCCTACGACAAGCTCCCGACGCTCGTTCTGCAGGGCGGCGGCGCCCTCGGCAGCTACCAGGCCGGCGTCTATCAGGCTCTCGCCGAGGCCGGGTTACTGCCTGAGTGGGTGGCCGGCACTTCGATCGGTGCCATCAACGCCGCCATCATCGCCGGCAATGAACCCACCCGGCGCCTGGCGCGCCTCGCCGAGTTTTGGGAGACGATCACCGCCCCCTCGGCCAACTGGCCGGAATGGCCCGACACCCTGTTCGGCGACCTGCATCACCAGGCCGGTGCCCTCTCCGCCCTCTTCTTCGGCCAGCCGGGATTCTTCGAACGCTGGGCCCCGGCATCCTGGATCCGAAGCGGCTTCCCGCCGAGCTGGTACGACACCGGCCCCCTGCGCCCGACGCTCGAGCGATTGGTCGATTTCGACCGCATCAATGCCGGCAAAACGCGGCTGAGTGTCGGCGCCGTGAACGTGTGCACCGGGAACATGGTCTATTTCGACAGTCGCGAGATGAAGATCCGGCCGCAACACGTATTGGCAAGCTCAGCCCTCCCGCCCGGATTCCCGGCGGTGGAGATCGATGGAGAGTTCTACTGGGATGGCGGCCTCTATTCCAACACACCGCTCGAACATGTGCTCTCGTACTATCCGAGACGCAGCCGGCTCGTCTTCCAGGTGGACCTCTTCCCCGCCCGCGGAACCGTCCCGCGCACGATGGACGAGGTACTGGAACGAACCAGCGACATCCGCTATTCGAGCCGCACCCGCACCGTCACCGACGAGCTGCATACCCTTCACGATATCCGCCACAACCTCAACCTTCTGCTCGAATCCCTGCCCGAGTCGTTGAAAGATCAGCCGGCCGCAAGAGCCTTGAGTGAGATCGCCTGCGTGACAACGATGGATATCGCGCAGATCATTTATCGCCCGCACCAGCCGCAGGGAGCGACCAAGGATTTCGCGTTCAGCAGCCGTACGATGCGTGAGCGCTGGAAGCAGGGGGTGGCGGATGCGCGCCGCACGATCGAAGCGGCACCCTGGCTCGCCCCCTCGTGCCCCGAGATCGGCGTGCGCGTCTTCGACGTGGCCGGCAGGGCGCGCTCTCCATCCGACGAAGCAGAGCGCGTTCAGCCGAACTGAGCGCGCTCCCGGGCCTCAGTCCGGCGTGAACATCGGCAGCGCCGCGCCGCCCTCCGTCGGCTTGAAGACCAGACGTACCGTCATGCCGATGCGAAGCGACGCGAAATCGCAATCGACGATATTGGTCAGCATCGTCGGACCTTCTTCCAGCGTGACATAGGCGATCGCGTAGGGCACCGGCGCGCGCTGCATGACGCTGAATGAATAGATCGACCCCTTGCCCGAAGCTGCCTGCCATTCCAGCCGATCGCCGAAGCAGAAAGGGCAGAGCGCGCGCGGATAATGATGCGCCCGCCGGCAGGCAGTGCAACGCCTGAGCAGCAGCACGCCCTTCTTCGCAGCCTCCCAATAGGGACTGGTCTCCGGATTCGCCTCCGGTGCGGGCAGCTTGCGAACGCTCACCCCTTTTTACTCCCGCTCCAGAATGAGGGTCGCGCTGCCGTGGCGCGAGCCGAGCACGCCGCCGGTCCCCTGCGCCAGCGCCAACGCGCAGTCCTTGACCTGCACGGCGGGATGCGCCTCGCCGCGCAACTGCCTGACCGCCTCGATCACTTTCGTCATGCCGCCACGATTGGCGGGATGATTATTGCAGAGCCCGCCGCCGTCCGTATTGAAGGGAAGTTTTCCCACCCCGGAGATCAGGTTCCCGTCGGCGACGAATCGTCCCCCTTCTCCCTTCGTGCAGAACCCGAGATCCTCGATCTGCATCAAGACGGTAATAGTGAAGCTGTCATAGATCGAGGCGTACCGGATGTCCGCCGGCTTCACCCCTGCTTCGGCGAAGGCGCGCGGTCCTGACCAGCTAGCGCCGCTGAAGGTGAGATCGACGTCTCCACCAAACTGGCCCTTCGGCGCCTCGCCGGCGCCGATGATCTTCACCCGCGGGCGGTGCAGGTCCTGCATGACTTCCGGGGCAACGACGATAAGGGCGCCGCCGCCATCACTGATCACGCAGCAATCGAGGCGATGCAGCGGCGAAGCGACGATCGGCGATTCGATCACGTCCTGCACGCTGACCACATCGCGCAGCATCGCGTTCGGATTGTGCTGCGCATGCTGCGAAGCGGCGACCTTGATCCAGGCAAGCTGCTCGCTCGTGGTGCCGTACTGATACATGTGGCGCATCGCGCACATCGCGTACATGTTCACCACTGTCGGCCCGTACGGAAATTCGAACTGCAGATCCGGCTGCGCCGGATTTCCCTGGCGCGGCGCCGTGCCGGTTGCCATGCCCTCGCTCCTCGGCCGCCCGGCAAGGGTGATCAGCGCAACGCTGCACCTGCCAAGGGCGATCGCTTCGGCCGCGTGCGCCACGTGCACCAGGTAGGAAGAGCCGCCGGTTTCCGTCGAATCGACGTGGCGCAGACGGAGATTGAGATAATCCACCAACGAAAGCGGCCCCATCCCCGGTGCGTCACCGGCGCAGAAATAGCCGTCTACGTCATCCTTGGTGAGGCCGGCATCTTCGAGAGCGCCCTTGGCGCATTCGGCATGAAGCTGCGCAACCGACTTGTCGGGGGCATTGCGGGTCGGGTGCTCGAACGCGCCGGCAATGTAAGCCTTTCCCTTGATCGTCATGCGCCCCGCCACCCCGCGCCACTCCAAGGACGCTAGGTGCGTTGCGCGCGCAGTGTCAAGGCAAGGCCCATGCCCTGCCCGCGTGCCGACCAAGCCGCGGGTTGACACCCCATCCGCCATCGGGGATGGCTCTCGGCCGCAAACTCCCTCATCTTTCGGAGAAACGGATGTCAGGTCTTTCGGCGTTTCCGATTGCCGTGCGCTGGCCGGCGCAGTACCCGGACCGTCTGCAACTCTACTCCCTGCCGACTCCGAACGGGGTCAAGATCTCCATCATGCTGGAGGAAACGGGCCTGCCATACGAGGCCCACCGGATCGATATCGGGGCCAACGAATCATGGACGCCAGAATTTCTCTCTCTCAATCCGAACGGCAAGATCCCGGCGATCATCGATCCGAACGGGCCGGATGGCGCGCCGCTCGGCCTCTTCGAGTCGGGCGCCATCCTGCTCTATCTTGCCGAGAAGACACGCATGTTCCTGCCGGCGGATGCTGCACGCCGCTACGAGACGATCCAGTGGGTCTTCTTCCAGATGGCGTTCATCGGCCCGATGTTCGGCCAGCTCGGCTACTTTTACAAGTTCGCCGGCCGGGAGATCGCCGACAAGCGCCCGCTCGAGCGGTACCGGAACGAGACCAGGCGCCTGCTCGGCGTTCTTGAAGGAAGGCTCGATGGCCGGAGATGGATCATGGGCGATGAATACACGATCGCCGATATTTCCATGTTCGGCTGGGTGCGCAATCTGATCGGCTTCTACGAAGCGCGTGAGCTGGTCGATTACGATCGATTGCAGCATGTCCCCGCCTGGCTGGAACGCGGCCTTGCGAGGCCCGCCGTGCAACGTGGCCTCGCGATCCCACCCCGCCAGTGACGGCCTCGAATGCCGGGCCGATCATCATCCCGTCCGCGGTCCGAAGGTGAACAGCAATGTCCCGCATGAGCACAGCCGAAGCGGTGGTCGAAAGCCTGATCCGCCATGGCATCACGACGGTGTTCGGCCTGCCGGGCGTACACAACGATCCGTTTTTCGATGCCCTGCATCGCGCCTCGGATCGCCTTCGCATGGTGCACACGCGCCACGAGCAGGGGGCGGCCTACATGGCGCTTGGCGCTGCTCTTGCCTCCGGCAAGCCGCAGGCTTTCGTGGTTGTGCCCGGCCCGGGAATGCTGAATGCGGCCGCCGCTCTTCTCACCGCGTACTCGATGGACGTGCCGTTGCTCGCGCTGTTCGGCCAGATCCCCCAGGCGGCGATCGACCGCGGTTTCGGCCATCTGCACGAAATCCACGACCAGCTCGGCGTGCTCCGCCATTTCACGAAACATGCGGCGCGCATCGGCCATCCCTCGGAGGCCGGCGAACGCGTGGCGGAGGCGCTCTGCATCGCCTGCTCGGGCCGCCGGCGCCCGGTGGCGCTGGAATGCGCGATCGATGTCTGGGGCCAGGTGGGCGAGAGTGAAATCCCTGACCCGCGCCCGCCCGCCATGCCTCCGCTCGATCACGATGCGCTGGCGCACGCGGCGCACATTCTCGCCCGCGCAAAAAAACCGCTGATCGTGATCGGTGGGGGCGCGACGGACGCCGGCGCCGAGGTCGCGGCGGTCGCCGAGACCCTCGAAGCGCCGGTCGTTTCCTATCGCCGCGGCCGCGGCGTCATCCCGACTTCGCACCGGCTCGCCCTCTCGTTTCCGGAAGGACATCGTGTGTGGCCGGAGGCCGATGTCGTGCTCGCCGTCGGCACGCGGTTGTTCCCCTATCAGACCGCCTGGGGCCTCGATGAGAATCTCAGCATCGTGCGCATCGATATCGACCCCGGGGAGATCGAGCGCTATCGCCGTCCCGCCGTCTCGGTGGTGGCCGACGCGGCGCCGGCACTGCGTGCCATGCTGGCGCTGTTGCCTCAGGCACCCAGGCCGCGGCGCGACGCCGAGCTTGCGCCGCACCGCGCCTGGTTTGCCGCCGAGCTTGCGAAGCGCGCGCCGCAGATGGCGTACCTGTCGGCGATCCGGGCGGCACTGCCCGAGGATGGAATCTTCGTCGAAGAGGTGACCCAGCTCGGCTTCGCTGCCCGCCTCGGCTTTCCCGTGTTCGGACCGAGGCTCCATCTTTCGCCGGGCTATCAGGACAATCTCGGCTGGGGCTACGGTGCCGCGCTCGGCGCCAAGATCGCCCGGCCGGACAAGCCGGTGGTTTGCGTCATCGGCGACGGCGGCTTTCTTTACCAGGCGAACGAGCTTGCGACCGCCGTGCGCCACGACATCGCGGCCGTAGCGGTCGTGCTCGACGATGGCGCCTTCGGCAATGTGCGCCGCATCCAGGAGGAGCGATTCGGCAACCGCCTGATCGCCTGCGATCTCAGCAATCCGGACTTCGTTGCATACGCGGAAAGTTTCGGCGTGCTCGGCTGGCGCGCGACGACGCCCGCAGAACTCGAATCGGCACTGCGTGAGGCGCTCGCTCGCAACAAGCCGGCGCTGATCCATGTGCCGGTCGGCCCGATGCCCGACATCTGGGACCTGATCATCCGCCCGCGCGTGCGCGGATTCTGACCTGCACCTCACTCAGAGCCGGCGCACCCACACATCGAGCACCGCGGCGCGCCGCTCCTCGCGCACGGCATGGAAGGCGCGGGCAAGTGCCAACTCCATTTCTTCCGGCTGCCTGACGGTCAAGGCGAAGGCGCCGCCGGCGGCGGCTGCGATCGCGCCATAATCGGGCGGCGGATCGAAGGCGATGTCGAGATCGTTGGCCCGACTCGCGTATCCATCCGGGTGGAGGGCCAGCATCGAAAGCTTCGGTGCCCGCCAGCCGCGGTTGTTGAGCACGAGGGTGAGGAACGGCGTCCGGTACTGGCGCGCCATCCAATGCACCGTTGCGGGTTGCGAAAAAAGATAGCTTCCGTCTCCGGTGATCGCAACGAGGGTCTTTCCTGGCGCGGCGAGCTTCGCCCCGATCGCAGCCCCTCCGTGCCAGCCGAGCGAGCTGCCGCCGCTTGCGAAAACCGATCCGGCAGGCCGCCGGCCGAGATGCTCGACGACCAGCGGGTAGGAGGTGATCGCCTCGTTCAGCACGATAGTTTCTTGATCGATATGACGACGCAGCGCGGCGATGGCGAATTCGGGCGTGATCTCCCCGCCTGCCGCCTGCTCCCGCTCCGCGAGCCGCCGCGCCTGCTCCGCGTGCCGCAGGCGAAGGCGCGTGCGCCGCGCGGCGATCCGTTCCTCGTCGATCCCCGCCGCATCGAGGCGGCGATTGATCGCGGCAAGCACGCTCGCCGCGTCGGCACGGAAGTGAGCGCGGGCCGGAATGTGCCAGAGCGGCATGCGCTCCTTCAGCGGATCGACGTCGATATGATAGATGGAGGCTTCCGGGCCGGGCCGGTTCACGGTCGGGATCCACGGCACGTCGCTCTCGATCACCAGCACGAAATCCGCTTCGGCCAGCACCTCGTTCTGTTTCGGTTCGCTCCATTGCACGCCAGCCCAGGCCGGATCGTCGCTCGGAAAATTCATGGCCGACGGCACCGATTCCAGGACGCCGATCGCGAGCCGCCGGGCGAGGGCGACGAGTTCGCCGACCGCCTCCGGGTTCCGGCCGAGATGGGAGGTGACGACGAGCGGCCGAACGGCGGCGAGCAGGCCGGCGATCAGCCGCTCGAGATCGGCCTCTCCGATCATGCCGGGCGAAATCGGCGGGAAATCTCCGCCCGTTCCGCCTGGGCGCGGAATCGCCTCCTCCAGCACTTCGCGTGCCACCGTCAGATACACGGGGCCTTTCGGATCGCTTGCAGCGATCTGCAGCGCGCGGCGGATGATCTCTCCCGCGTTGCGGCCGGAGCGGATTTCGTTCTCGTATTTCACGTAGCCGCGCACGATGCCGCGCTGATCGGGCACATCCTGCAGCCAGTGGATGAACTCGTTCCGGCTGCCGCGAAGCTCTCCTTCCTGGGTGAACGGCGTGAGGCCGGCCAGGATCAGCGCCGGCGCGCGCCCGCGCGCGGCGTTGTGGACGGCGCCGGCCAGCGCCTGCGTCCCGCATTCGACATGCACGAGCACGGCCTCGGCGCGCCCGGTGAGCAGCGCCGCACCATGGGCGGCGCTGAGCGCCACCATTTCGTTCGGGCAGGTGATCACGGCGGGTATCGGGCGGCCCCTGGCCCGTGAGGCTGCCAGCGCCTCGATCAGGGCCGGATGGTCCGAGCCGAAATTAGCAAACAGGAACGAGACCCCGGCTTCCACCAGGGTCTCCAGGATTACGGTTGCGGTGGTGGTGGGGGTTTGGCCGGCGGTCACGCCTTGCTGTCCTCTTTCTGCTGGACCCGGATCGGGACCTGCAGGAAGGCGGCGGCGCGATAGACGGCGGGGTCTTTCGCTTCCCAGCAATAATAGCCGCGGCAGTCGGTGGGCCGCGCCGGATAGACCGAGCAGCGGCGCCGCGAATCGAGGAACTGGCAGGCGGCGAGCTCGGACTTGATGTGCTTCTTGCCGCGCCTGGTACGCTCGACGATGTGCTTCTCCTCGAACTCGCGCTTGCTGAGACCGAGGAATTTGGCGAGCCTCCGGATGTCGTAGTCGCTGACTTCGACGTAGCCGGCGATCTTGCAGCAGAAGCTCGGGCAGCGGAGACAGTCGAGAGGCCGGGGCTCTTCACTCATGGTGCGAGTTTAGGGCGGATCGGCGGGGCGGGAAATCACCGCGGCGTCCGGGTTCGCGATCATGTGGGCGGGAGAGCCATTGGAGCAAGGAAAACCGCGATGGGCGCCGACTTGCGCTTCGGGAACGGCCGGGCAAGGAAGCTGATAACAGCACGGAAACAGTGGGGGGCGGCGTTGCGCGGGGCGGGTTTTCTCCCATGGCACCAGGGCTTAGGGGGCGGGTGCCGGAGCCAGTGGAACAGCGAGGTAACAGCGGATTCTGTTACGGGCTCTCTTTGGGCGGCAAGGGCGGCACTGGCGCCGGGTAGAACATCGGCGTCATCCGATGGAGTCCCGAGAGGCCGTTGCCGCCGGTGCGTAAATCGCCACCGTCACCCTCCTTCGCTCGGCCGCGAAAAGCTTCGATCGAACCGTGTCGCGAACCCGACACGCGCAGGAGTCATTAGCCCGCGCTGGCGTGCGGGGCGCTGTCGTCTCTGATGCGTCGCGTTTCGTATGGTCCCTCTCGCCTTGGCGCCGTTTTCGGCGCGGGGTTAGGTCGACGCGAAGACCGTGAGGGTTGTTATGTCAAGAAATATCTCGGCTATTCCGCCCTGCACGCTTATGAGCCTCCGCAGGATCTCGACATCGGAACGTTCGCCCTTAAAGCGTACGCCGTTAATCCTCTCGGTCTCGCTGGTGATCCAACCGGAGAGACTCGCGTAGGCATCGTGGTACGTCTCGGGCGCCGAAATTTTGTATCGCTCAAGCGATCGAAAGGCCGTTTCGACCTCGGACCGGCTGGGCGCGTGCAGCGCAGCGTCGGTATCTTTGGATTTTGATACGCTAAGAAAGCTGCCAGCCCCGCTGAAGTATTCCGTAACGGCCTCACTGATCAGCTCGTTCGCCTTGTCGACGTCACCGGAAATGAGAGCACTCTGCGCGTCATTCAGATTGCAGTTGGCCCGGAGCAGCGCGAGCGCGCCACTTTCGGCCTTCTTGGCCAGGCCGGGGTCCGAACGAGGCGGGACCCAGGGCCGGGCGTAGCTCGGAGCGCCGCGCGCAAGGCCCGGGACGGGGAGGGCGGCCGCGCCGACGAGCAGAAGGCAAAGCGCCGCGAAAGCCCGCATCGTACCTCCACAGATCACAAGGTGCATGTGCGAAATGACTCACGGAATACCGGGGGTGCCATCCTGGGAAATTCTTCGTCCCAAATCTTTTTTACCAGGCAGTTCGCGTCAACGAAAGAGCGCGCACCCTCGCACACCCCCTTCCAGTCGACGGCTGGTACGGGCAGGAGCTTGTCAGCATCGTAGTATAATTCGTAAAATCCGATTATGTGTTTAACGATGAGTTCCTCGGCCATGCCGAAAGGGGGCCTTGCCGACGCGCAGTCGTCCGCCTGAGCCTCTGAGAACCTGCCCGTCGGGTCCTCGTATACCGAGCCCTCCACATTGGCGACGCCCTGCTGCAGGCCCTTGAGGACGCTGAACACAGCGGTCTCCCGACTCAACGCCATTTGCCGATTCAGAATGAAACCCTGATACGCGAGGGTGCCTAGTATCAGAATCTGGATAACATTTGCAGCGTTTCTTTTGAGAAGCGCAGCGACGCCTCTCGGCGGCTCATCGTTCCTGGGTTGGCGCGGGAGCGGAGGACCGCCTGACATCTAGCTGCCCATTGAATATCACGCAAACCCTACCACTGTTGTGATGCGGGAACCAAGCGGGCGGTCATTGGCGAAGATTTTGCGCCTAACAGCCTTGGGGCACTGTCCCGTGCGCGATGTCCAGGCGCGCAGTTTCGGGTCAGCGCGTGCGGGCTGCAGGCGCCCTTGACGGGCCCAGGTCACGGGGGCCCCCCTTCGGCTTAGGCGTTCCCCTTGCGGGCGTGCACCCTGCGGCGTTGCTGCTAACGAGGGACAAGGCTATCGGCGCCAAGCAAGTGATCACGGCCGCGGCGCCCGCTGAGGCCCAGGACCAGAGTCCAAACGCGAAGAAGAGTCCATCGGCGGCTGGCAGCCAACTGGACGCGGAACTCCAAAACTCACGGTGCACATAGGCGTCGAGACCTTCTCCGACAGCAATCGCGACGCTGCCACCGAGTCCGGCGGCGTACACTACGACTGTGCCGCCCACCGATGCCACGCGGAGGACGGTGATCAAGCGAGGTATCCAAGTTTGACCCGACATTCTAGCCTCGTACGTGGTGTGATGCCGAGCGGCACGCCGACCCTTCGGGGTGAGCCGGGACAGTCTCGCTGGCGGTGCCGACCAGTGGGAGCGATGCTGCGGGGCAAATGTTCTTGTTATGTTCTACTCCAAAATTGCCATTCTGGCCAGTCATGGAGTTCTGGATGCACCGGTCGGTGAGCAGCCTCGGGCTGGTAACTGGGTGCGGCGCGGCTGAGTTGCTTGCGACGACCGTGCGCCTTCATGCAGTCCTCAGCAAGGCGAGCAGCGCAGTGCGGGCGAGAGCCGCGTGGTAGATGATGTCGGAAGCGGACGGGTCGCTTTGCGGAACGGAGAGCTGCGGGAGCCGGAATGAACACTCGCCGCTGGGTCCGCGATCAGGGGTTTCTATGCGGTGATGCTCGGCGCGGCCGGGAGCGAGCGGATCCGGCGGGCGTGAATCCCCGTCCATCACGCGACCCTGACGATCTTGTGCCGCCTGAAATCGACGTGAATAACCTCATGCGGCCGAGGTGCAGCCAATGCGGCCCACCACGCGAGCGGGAAGTAGTATGCCGGCCACAGTCCGATGTACCACCATGACATGACACGATTCTCCTGTCGCGCAGGCCTGTTTCGCCAAGCCGCCGATTCCTGTTCGTGGAGCCTGGTGCGGCCTACGCTAAAGTGGTTGTGCAACATGGCATTTCTGCGCCGCCTTGGCGGCGATCGCGGGGAATTTTCCGCTGCCGAAATCGTCATATTCGTTCATGTTGTACTGCGACTGCCGGCACGCTCACGAAGGGAAATGGCGGATTGCGGTCAGCCGCCCCTTGGGGCGTGGGTGGCCATTTGCCAGCATGGCGTCGGGACGGCTCAGAGGGAACGAGGCGATGGCGAAGTTGATAGCCGGAAACTGGAAGATGCACGGGCTTTCCGCCGAGGCCGCAGCGCTTGCCGGCGCGGTGGGAAGCGGAGCGCAACAGCTACCCTCCGGGCTTGTGTCACTGCTGGTCTGCCCGCCCTTTACGGTACTGGCCACGGTTGCCGCGGTGCTGCGGGATTCGCCGGTCGCGCTCGGTGCCCAGGACTGCCACCCCGCACCGTCCGGCGCGCACACGGGTGACGTTTCGGCACCGATGCTGAAGGACCTCGGCGCCCGCTTCGTTATCCTCGGCCATTCCGAGCGCCGTACCGAGCATGGCGAATCGGATGCGCTGGTGCGGGCAAAGGTCGCCTCCGCCATCGCCGCCGGCCTCATACCGATCGTCTGCGTGGGCGAGAGTCTTGCCGAACGCGAGGCAGGCCGCGAAGAAGCGGTGGTCAGCGCGCAGCTTGCCGGAAGCCTCACCGACGACTTTGCCGCCGCCGGCGGAACCGTCGCCTATGAGCCGGTATGGGCGATCGGCACCGGCCGCACGCCCACTGCGCAGCAGATCGCGGCGATGCACGCGCTGATCCGGGCCGGCCTCGCGGCCCGCTTCGGCGCTGCCGGCCGCGACCCCCTGATCCTCTATGGCGGCTCGGTGAAGCCCGACAACGCCGCCTCCATCCTCGCACTCCCCGAGGTCGGCGGCGCCCTGGTCGGTGGCGCGAGCCTGGTTGCGGCCGATTTCCTGGCCATTGCCGCGGCTCACCTCTAACCCTCGCCGCCAGCCCTCACCCCTACCCCTCTCCCAGAGGGAGAGGGGAAGAAAGAGGACTCTCCCAGAGGGAGAGGGGAAAAAGGGGGCGTCTCCGGGACCCCAGCAAAATCCTGGGACTTTGCTGGGAGCCCGGCCCAGAGGGAGAGGGGGAGGGGTGGGCCGGCTTTGCACGGCAGCGCCGGGGCGGTTAGAACCGCGCCCCGAACCGGGCAGGGCTGATGGCCACCATCCTTCTCATCATCGAACTCTTCGTCACCCTGGCACTGATCGGCATCGTGCTGATCCAGCGCAGCGAAGGCGGCGGCCTCGGCATCGGCGGCGGCCAGGGCATGGGCAGCTTCATGGGCGGGCGCGGCACCGCCAACCTGCTCACCCGCACCACCGCCATCCTGGCTGCCGTTTTCATGGGACTCGCCCTGGTGCTGGCGATCCTCGGCCGCGGCGGCAACCCGACCTCGATCCTCAACGTACCTCCGCCGCCCCCCGCACACACCGCGACCGCCCCGGCCGCACCGCACCCTGGCGCCCCCTTGGCCCCGCTGCCGGCCGCGCCGCTCACGCCGATCAATCCGCTCCCGGCCGTCCCGACCACTCCTTCGGTGCCGACAAAGTAGCCCCGGGTTTCCGGGACTCGAACGAGCGGTCTATACTGGCCGCCCATGACGCGGTTCGTGTTCGTCACCGGCGGCGTGGTTTCCTCCCTCGGCAAAGGCATCGCCACCGCCGCCCTCGGCGCCCTCCTCCAGGCCCGCGGCTACTCGGTCCGGCTTCGCAAGCTCGATCCCTATCTCAACGTCGATCCGGGCACGATGAGCCCCTACCAGCATGGCGAGGTCTATGTCACCGACGACGGCGCGGAAACCGATCTCGATCTCGGCCATTACGAGCGCTTCACCGGCGTGCCCGCGACCCGCGCCGACAACGCCACCACCGGGCGCATCTATTCCGAGGTGATCGCGCGCGAGCGCCGGGGCGATTATCTCGGCGCCACCGTGCAGGTGATCCCGCACATCACCGACGCGATCAAGGAAGCCATTGTCCGCGACACGCAGGGAATCGAGTTCGCGCTGATCGAGATCGGCGGCACCGTCGGCGATATCGAAAGCCTGCCCTTCCTGGAGGCGATCCGCCAACTCGGCAACGAACTCGGCCCGGCCGGCGCGATGTTCATCCACCTGACCCTGGTGCCATACATCCCTTCCGCCGGCGAGCTGAAGACCAAACCCACCCAGCATTCGGTCAAGGAGCTGCTCAGTGTCGGCATCCAGCCGCACGTGCTGCTCTGCCGCTCGAACCGCCCGATCCCGGCCGCCGAGCGGCGCAAGATCGCGCTCTTCTGCAATGTCGGACCCGATGCCGTGATTTCGGCGCTCGACGTCGATACCATTTATGCGGTGCCGCTTTCCTACCATGCGGAGGGGCTCGATCGGGAAGTGCTGCGCCATTTCGGCCTGGCAACCGGCCACGCCCCCGATCTCTCGCGCTGGCGGCGTATCGTCGGGGCCATGCGCGCGCCCGAAGGCGCGGTCAGGATCGCCGTCGTCGGCAAATACACGAACCTCCTCGACAGCTACAAATCCCTGGCCGAGGCGCTCGTGCATGGCGGCATCGCCAACCGCGTCAATGTCGAGCTCGACTGGGTGGACAGCCAGGTCTTCGAGCAGCCGGACACGGTCGCGCGACTCGAAGGCGTGCACGGAATCCTCGTCCCCGGCGGCTTCGGCGAGCGCGGCACGGAGGGCAAGATCGCGGCCGTGCAGTTCGCCCGCGAGCGGCAGGTGCCGTTCCTGGGGATTTGTTTCGGAATGCAAATGGCAGTGATCGAGGTGGCACGCAACCTGGCCGGCCTCGCCGATGCCTCCTCGACCGAATTCGGCCCCTGTGCCAATCCGGTCGTCGGCTTGCTCACGGAATGGGCGCACGGCAACGAGGTCGAGCGCCGCGCCGCCGGCGGCAATCTTGGAGGCACGATGCGGCTTGGCGCCTATCCCGCGCTGCTCGCCGACGGCTCCCTCATCCAGAGCGTGTATGGCGGCAAGCAGCAGATCTCCGAACGCCATCGCCACCGCTACGAGGTCAATATCCACTACCGCGACGCGCTCGAGGCGACGGGCCTTCGCGTCTCCGGCATCTCGCCCGATGGCGTGCTGCCCGAGATCATCGAATATCCGGGCCACCCGTGGTTCATCGGCGTGCAATACCATCCCGAGCTGAAATCGAAGCCTTTCGCCCCGCACCCGCTGTTCCGGGGGTTCATCGGTGCCGCCGTTGCGCAAGCCCGCCTTGTCTGAAGACCGGATCGTCAGCGTCGGCGAGGTCAGGCTCGGCAATCATCTGCCGATGGTGCTGATCGGAGGCCCCTGCCAGATCGAATCCCGCGCCCATGCGATCGAGGTTGCCGGCGCGCTCGCGGAGATGACGCGGGCGGCGGGAATGCCGCTCATCTACAAGTCGAGCTTCGACAAGGCGAACCGCACCAACCTCGGCGCCGCGCGCGGCGTGGGCCTGGCCCAGGGGCTCGAGATCCTGGCCGAGATCCGCTCCCGTTTCTCGATCCCGGTGCTGACCGACGTGCACGAGAGCGAGCAGTGCGGGCCCGCCGCGGAGGCGGTGGACGTGCTGCAAATCCCGGCTTTCCTGTGCCGCCAGACCGATCTGCTGCTGGCTGCAGGCCGCACGGGACGCGCCGTCAACGTGAAGAAGGGCCAGTTCCTCGCGCCCTGGGAGATGGCGCAAGTGGCGGCCAAGATCGCGAGCACCGGCAATCAGCGGATCCTGCTCACCGAGCGCGGGGCAAGCTTCGGCTACAATACGCTGGTGAACGATTTCCGCGCCCTGCCGATCATGGCGGAAACCGGCTATCCGGTCGTTTTCGATGCCACCCATTCGGTCCAGCAGCCGGGCGGACGGGGCACGAGTTCCGGTGGCGAGCGCCGCTTCGCCCCCATCCTCGCCCGCGCGGCGCTGGCCGTCGGGGTGGCGGCCCTCTTCATCGAAACCCATCCCGACCCCGACCATGCGCCCTCCGACGGGCCGAACATGATCCCGCTCGCCGACATGCCGGCGCTGATAGCCGTTTTCCGTCGTTTCGACGCCCTGGCGAAAGAGCCCGCCTGAACCTCCCGGTGTCGCGCAAGCGGAACCTTGCCATTCCGCCACCGCACCGAGTACGGTCCGCCCCGCCAACGTCGACCGGCCGCGCCTTTTACCGGCGCGGCCCGAGGGAGAGAGAGGAGAAAACCATGGGCCGTCGCTTCCCGGTGCTGCGGGCCTTTTCGCTGATCCTGCGGATCGTCGGCTGGCTCCTGGTCATCGCCGGGCTCATCACCTTCGTCGTCGGTGTGGTGACGCTGGTTCGTGCCGCCGCCGACGCGGAGACCGCACATGAATTGCTAGCCGGCGGATTCGGGACCATCATCGCCGGCCTCATCTTCGTGCTGTACGGGGAGGTGATCGAGGTGTTCTTCGACATCGAGGCGAACACGCGCCGCACGGCCGAACTGATCGAGCGACTGGCCGCCAGCCAGCCGCCGGCCAGCCACGGCAGCGTGTGACCCGGCCGCGATGCCTTCTTCCGGCGCCTCGACCGGACCCGCCAGCGCTGCCCGGCTCGAAATCCGCCAGGGCGACATTGCAAGCCAGCCCGATCTCGAGGCAGTCGTGAACGCGGCCAATTCCGCGCTCGCCCCGGGCGGCGGCGTGGCCGGGGCGATCCATCGTGCCGCCGGGCCCGGGCTCTACGCCGAATGTCGACCCCTGGCGCCGATCCGCCCTGGCCAGGCAGTGATTACCGGCGGGCATCGGCTTCCCAACCGCTTCGTCATTCATTGTCTCGGCCCGGTCTTCGGCGTGGATGAGCCGTCCGCCGAGCTTCTCGGTGCCTGCTATGACAACGCACTCGACCTCGCCGAGCAGCACGCCATCCGCTCGCTCGGCTTTCCGGCCATCTCCACGGGCATCTTCGGCTATCCGATGGATCAGGCGGCGGCGGTCGCGCTCAGCACTGTCCTGCGGCGCCTGCCCACGCTCAGAACGCTCGGCCTGGTGTGCTTCATCCTCTGGAGCGAGTCCGACCGCCGGCTGCACGAGGCGGTTCTCGCTTCGCTCCCGACCGGCCCTTGCCCGCGCGGCTAGAGCCGCGCTTTATCGGCCTCATCCAGCCGGAGTACGACCATGGCCGCAATCGCCGATATCTCCGCGCGCGAAATTCTCGATTCGCGCGGGAATCCGACAGTCGAGGTCGAAGTGACGCTCGATTCCGGCATCGTCGGCCGTGCCGCGGTCCCGTCCGGCGCCTCCACCGGGGCGCATGAAGTGCTGGAACTGCGAGACGGCGATGCCGCGCGCTTCGGCGGCAAGGGCGTTCGCCAGGCCGTCGCCAATATCGAGGGCGAGATTTTCGATGCCCTCTCGGGCATGGATCCGAGCGAGCAGGTGAAGCTCGACGAGATCCTGATCGATCTCGATGGCACGCCGAACAAATCGCGCCTCGGCGCCAATGCCATCCTCGGCGTCTCGATGGCGGTTGCCAAGGCGGCGGCCGCCGAACACGGCCTGCCCCTCTTCCGCTATATCGGCGGCAGCGACGCACGCCTCCTTCCGGTGCCGATGATGAATATCCTGAACGGCGGCCGGCACGCCGACAACCCGATCGACTTCCAGGAATTCATGATCATGCCGCTCGGCGCCGGCACCTTCGCCGAGGCGCTGCGCATGGGTGCCGAGATCTTCGCCGCGCTCAAGAAGGCGCTTGCCGCCGCCGGCCACAATACCAACGTGGGGGACGAGGGCGGCTTCGCCCCCAACCTCGCCTCCGCGGATGCCGCCCTCGCCTTCATCGCGCGCGCCTGCGAGGCGGCTGGCTACCACCCGGGCACCGACGTTGCGTTCGCGCTCGATCCGGCGGCCAGCGAATTCTATCGCGACGGAAGCTACGTGCTCGCGGGCGAAGGCAAGACGCTGGATGCCGAAGGGCTGGTCCGCCTGCTCGAAGAACTCGTCTCCCGGTACCCGATCGTCTCGATCGAGGACGGCTGCGCCGAGGATGACTGGGAAGGCTGGACGCTGCTCACGGCAAGGCTCGGCAAGCGCCTTCTCATCATCGGCGACGACATTTTCGTTACCAAACCCGAGCGTCTCCGCCGCGGCATCGAGGAGGGCGCGGCGAACGCGATCCTGGTCAAGCTGAACCAGATCGGCACCCTCACCGAGACTCTGGAGACGATCGAGATCGCGCACCGCGCCGGCTACGGTGTCGTGATCAGCCACCGCTCCGGCGAAACCGAGGACACGACCATTGCGGACCTTGCGGTCGGCACGAACGTGGGCCTGATCAAGACCGGCAGCCTCGCGCGGAGCGAGCGGATCGCCAAATACAACCAGCTTCTGAGAATCGAGCAATCACTCGGGCCGGCCGCCCGCTACGCCGGCCGCACGGTTCTCCGCTCCTGACCCTGGGCGCCTGACCCTGGCTCAGCGAAGCGGGATATTGATGCCGATCGAAACCCCGGCCGGCACCGCGACGACCGGCGGGGCGTAAACCACCGGCGGAGCATAGACCACCCGTGGCGGCGGCGGTGGCGGCAGGGGCAGCGGATAAGCGACCACCGGTGGAACAAAGACCACCGGCGGCGGCACCACCACGCCGAACCCGACCACGGGCCCACAGCACCACGGCCCGCCGCGCCAACCCCATCCGCCGTGCCATCCGCCGTGCCAGCCCCAACCGCCGCCATTCCAGCCGTTAGCCTGGGCCGCGGGTGCCGCTCCCATCGCCAGCGCCATCATCGCGCTGGCCGCGATCAGCGAAAGCGATCTCATCCGAACCTCCATCACGCCGCCCTTGCGGCACGGTCGCATATAGGATCACAAGAGCCCCGCTCCATGGCAGGATACGGGCAGGATCGAGGCGCCTGGATTAAGCCTTGTTAACACGGAGGGCCGATGGCAATCGAGTGGCAAAGACAGGCCCGGGCGGGGGTGGCTCCGCTGATCTTCCTCGCGCTCACGGCCTATTTCGTCCTCAACGCCCTCGAAGGGCCGCATGGCCTTCTCGAATATGCCAAGGGGCGCACCACTCTCGCGGCCGCCGAGCAGGAATATGCGCGCGTCTCGGCCGAAAGCCGGGATTGGGAGATCAGGGTCGCGGCGCTGCGCATCAGCCATCTGGATGCCGACGC
>JASHOF010000115.1 GCA_030041255.1 Acetobacteraceae bacterium | reverse complement strand
TGCGTCCGCTCGGCCCTTTCGAGCGGATCTCGGTGGGCTTTCCCGGGGTCGTGCGCCAGGGGCGCGTATTGACAGCACCGAATCTCGGAACAGGCGCCTGGCACGGATTTCCGCTTGGGTCCGAACTGGAGCGTGCGCTCGGGCGGCCCGCGCGGGTGTTGAACGATGCCAGCGTCCAGGGCCTCGGTGCCATCGAGGGCTCAGGGATCGAACTCGTGCTGACACTTGGCACCGGTATGGGTTTCGCGCTGTTCACGAATGGCAGGCTCGCACCGCATCTCGAAATGGGCCAGCATCCGGCACGCAGGAAGATGACATACGACCAGTATATCGGCGAGGCCGCGCGACGGAAGATCGGGCGGTGCCGTTGGAACCGCCGGATCCGCCGCGTCGTCAGGACGCTCGGACGCCTCACCGGATACGATCGTCTCTATATCGGCGGGGGCAACGCACAACACCTGGCCCGAAACCTGCCCGGGAATGTTCGCACGGTGTCCAACAACGCCGGCATCACGGGCGGCGTCCGGTTGTGGGACCGCCGGCATGACGCCATGTTTGACGGGCCGGGGCCTCCGTTCGATCTCGCCTCGCCGGGCAAAGAGGAGGCGGGGTGACCGTTCCGCTCGCAGTGCCGGCAACGCCGGCAGAGGAGAACGGATGCCGGTGCGCGACCCCGATCGGGGCGGTCGCGGAGAATATTCGGCTTCGCGGCAGGGCGGCTGATCCAGGCCGCGAGAGCCGCGATCGCGCGCAGCAAGGGATGGGAGGGAAGTCGATGCAGCTTGGGCTGATCGGGCTTGGGCGGATGGGCGCCAACATGGTCGAGCGGATGATTGGCGCCGGCCATTCGCTCGTCGTGCATGACACGAACGAGGCCGCCGTGAAAGACCTGCTCGGAAAGGGCGCCCGGGGCAGCACGGATCTCGGAGCCTTCCTCGGCATGCTGGAAGCGCCACGCGCGGTGTGGCTGATGGTCCCGGCGGGCGCGGTGCAGAAGGTCATCGATCAGCTTGCGCCGCTGCTCGCCCAAGGCGATGTCGTCATCGACGGCGGCAACTCCTCCTACCAGGACGATATCCGGCGCGCCGAGGCACTGAAGGCGCGCGGCATTCATTATGTCGATGTCGGCGTGAGCGGCGGCGTCTGGGGCCGCGAGCGCGGCTATTGCATGATGATCGGCGGGGCCGCCGAAATCGTCGGCCATCTCGATCCCGTGTTCCGGGCTCTCGCCCCGGGCGTGGAAGCGGCGCCGAGGACCCCGGGTGCCTCCGGCGAACCGGCTCCCGGTGAACGAGGCTATCTTCACTGCGGCCCGAACGGCGCCGGCCACTTCGTCAAGATGGTGCACAACGGAATCGAATACGGCATCATGGCCGCCTATGCGGAGGGACTGAACGTGCTGAAGCACGCCGACATCGGCGTCCGGCCGGCCGAGACCGACGCCGAGACGACTCCGCTCCGCGACCCCTCGCTCTATCGTTTCACGTTCGACATTCCGTCGGTTGCCGAGCTGTGGCGGCGCGGCAGCGTGATCGGCTCCTGGCTGCTCGACCTCACGGCGGCAGCCTTGCGCAGGAGCCCGGACCTCGGAGATTTCACCGGCCAGGTCTCGGATTCCGGGGAGGGCCGATGGACCCTCCAGGCGGCGATCGACGAGGGCGTGCCGGCACCCGTCATCAGCGCGGCCCTCTTCGCCCGCTTCAGCTCACGTGGGGCAGAGGCGTTCGCCGGCAAGCTTCTTTCGGCCATGCGCTTCGAGTTCGGCGGCCATCACGAAAAGCCGTGGGGTCAGCGCCATGACTGATCCACCACCCGCCGCGCACTCGGATGCGATCGTCTTCTTTGGCGCCACCGGCGATCTGGCACGGAAGCAGATTTTTCCCGCGCTCTCGGGCCTGGTGCAGGAACAGGATCTGGCGGTGCCGATCATCGGCGTTGCCAAAGAGGGCTGGACGGTCGAGCAGCTCAAGGCACGCGCTGCCGATAGCCTCAAGGCGCACGGCGCCTCGCCCGAGAGTACGGCGGTCAGGCGGATGCTGGAACTGCTGCGCTATGTCGGCGGCGATTACAACGACCAGGCAACATTTTGCGCGCTTCGCCGCGAACTCGGCGCGGCGGAGCATCCGTTGCATTATCTTGCGATTCCCCCGAGCCTCTTTCCGACCGTTGCCGCCCGCCTCGCGGAGTCCCATTGCGCGGACGGCGCACGGCTGGTGATCGAGAAGCCCTTCGGCCGCGACGGCGCCTCGGCCCGTGCACTGGAAGCGCTTCTGCTCCGCCACTTCCCCGAGCAGGCTATCTTCCGTATCGATCACTACCTGGGCAAGGAGCCGGTCCGGAACATCCTCTACAGCCGCTTCGCCAATCCGGTGTTCGAGCCGATCTGGAACCGCACCTTCGTCCAGAGTATCCAGATCACCATGGCCGAGGAATTCGGGGTCGATGGACGCGGCAGCTTCTATGACGGAACCGGCGCCATCCGCGACGTTCTCCAGAACCATCTGCTGCAGGTGCTGGCGGTGCTCACGATGGACCCGCCGACCGGCGAGGAGCACGAAGCCGTGCGTGACCAGCGGGCGAATTTGCTGAAGGCGGCAAGGCCGCTCGATCCCGCCCACGTCGTGCGCGGGCAATACGAGGGCTATCACGAGGTCGCCGGTGTGCGCGCCGGCTCGACCGTCGAAACCTTCGTCGCCGCGCGGCTCGAGATCGAGAACTGGCGCTGGGCGGGTGTGCCGATCTATATGCGTTCGGGAAAACGTTTGCCGCTGACGGCATCCGAGGTCGTGGTGATCTTCAGGCGCCCGCCACGGGAAACCTTTGGCGAGATCGTTCCCGCCGGATCCAGCCATGTCCGTTTCACCATCAGTCCGGATGTTTCGGTGGGATTGGGCCTCCGGGTCAAGCTGCCGGGAGAACGCATGCAGGGGAGGGACAGGGAGTTGGTTCTGACCCGCGAGCCCGGCGCGGACCGCCCGCCCTATCAGCGGCTGCTCGGAGATGCGGTGCGCGGAATGGCCGAGCTTTTCACCCGGAGCGATCTCGTCGCCGCACAGTGGCGGATCGTCGACCCGGCTCTCGGCGATGTATGCCCGCTCTATCCCTATCCGCCCGGAACCTGGGGACCGGCCGAGGCGGACGAGATGATCGGGCAGGATCGGCCCTGGCGCGACCCGCGCCCGGGAGGGCCGGCTGCGGAGGGGTCCGGCTGATGGCCGAGCGTTCGGATCTCGTATTCCTGTTCGACGTCGACAACACGCTGCTCGACAATGACCACATCCAGCGGGATCTCGACGCCCACCTGCTGCGCGAGTTCGGCGGAAAGGCGCGCGAACGCTATTGGACGATCTTCGAGAATCTCCGCTCCGAGCTTGGCTACGCCGATTATCTTGGCGCCCTCGAGCGGTATCGCTCGGAAGACCTGCACGATCCGCGCCTGCTCTGCATGGCAAGCTGGCTGGTCGATTATCCCTTTGCCGAGCGGCTCTATCCCGGCGCGCTGGCCGCGGTTGCGTGCGCCGCCCGCCTCGGAAGGACGGTCATCCTCTCTGACGGCGATGCCGTCTTCCAGCCGCGCAAGGTCGAGCGCTCGGGGCTGTGGCGCGCGTTCGAGGACCGGGTGCTGATCTACATCCACAAGGAGGAGGAACTGGGCGACGTGGAACGGCGTTATCCGGCGCGCCGCTATGTGCTCATCGACGACAAGCTCCGCATCCTCGACGCGGTGAAGAAGGTCTGGGGGGCCAGGGTCACGACGGTCTTTCCGCGCCAGGGTCATTATGCACGGGATGAACGCGAGGTCGCGAAATATCCGCCGGCCGACCTGGCGATCGAGCAGATTGCCGAATTCGAACGCCTGGATGCCGCCCGTTTCATGATGCCCGCAGAGGAGGCACGGACATGAAGCCGACAGAAGCACTGCACGAAGCTGGCCAGAGCCTCTGGCTCGATGACATCACCCGCGATATGCTCGATGATGGGACGCTCGCAGAGGCGATTGCCGGACTTTCGGTCACCGGGCTCACGTCCAACCCCTCGATCTTCGATCACGCGATCACGCACAGCGACAAGTACGACGCCGGGATCCGGGCCCTGGCGCAGCGTGGCTATTCCGGCGAGGCGCTTTTCTTCGAGCTTGCCCTCGAGGATCTCGGCCGGGCCGCCGAACTGTTCCTGCCGGTTCATCGCGCTACCGCCGGAGCCGACGGGTGGGTCTCGCTCGAGGTTTCCCCGCTGCTCGCCTACGAGACCGGGCAAACGATTGCCGAGGCGATCCGGCTCTCGCGGCGGGCGCATCGTGAAAACCTCTTCGTCAAGATTCCCGGCACGGAGGAGGGCCTGCCGGCGATCGAAGAAGCGATCTTCGCCGGCGTTGCCGTCAACGTTACGCTGCTCTTCTCCCCGGAGCAGTACCGGGCCGCCGCGGACGCCTACATGTCGGGGCTGGAACGGCGGATTGCCGGCGGGCTCGCCCCCGACGTGCGCTCGGTCGCTTCCGTCTTCATCAGCCGCTGGGACCGCGCGGTTGCCGGGAAAGTGCCGGAAAATCTGCGCAACTCGCTCGGCATTGCGGTCGGCCGCCTGGCCTACAGGTCGTACCGCGATCTTCTCGAGTCCGATCGCTGGCAGCGGCTGGCCAACCACGGCGCCACCGCCCAGCGCCTCCTCTTCGCCAGCACCAGCGTCAAGGATCCGAAGGCGCCGGACACGCTCTATGTTGCGGCACTGGCGGCGCCGAACACGATCGATACGATGCCCCGGGCGACGCTCGAGGCCTTCGCCGGGCATGGCAAGCTCGGGGCGTTGCTGCCCCGCGACGGCGGCGATGCGAAGGCCGTTATCGAAGCCCATCGCGGGTTTGGCATCGATGTCGGCCAACTCGCCGGACAACTGCAAGCTGAGGGCGCGAAAGCGTTCACCACCTCCTGGGAGGACCTTTTGCAGGCGATCGACACCAAGACGCGGGCGCTCGCCCGGGAGGACGGAAAGGTCGGATGAAAGGCGTGCGCATCGACGAAACCGCTGCCTGGCAGGCGCTTGCCACGCATCATGCGGCGCTCAAGGAGCGGCATCTCCGCGCGCTCTTTGCCGAGGATCCCGGCCGTGCGGAAAGATTTGCCGCCGAAGGCGCGGGGCTCTTCCTCGATTACTCGAAGAACCGCATCACCGCCGAGACCATGCGCCTGCTGCTCGCGCTGGCCGAGGAGCGGGACGTGGCCGGCAGGCGGGAAGCCATGTTCCGCGGCGAGAAGATCAACGAGACCGAGCGCCGGGCCGTGCTTCACGTGGCGCTGCGCGCCCCGCGCGGGACGCGGATCGAGGTCGACGGGCGGGACGTGGTTGCCGAAGTGCACGCAGTCCTCGATCGGATGGCGGATTTTGCGCGCGGGGTCCGGGACGGAAGATGGGTCGGATACAAGGAAAGGTCGATCCGCAACATCGTCAATATCGGAATCGGCGGCTCCTATCTGGGGCCGGAAATGGCGGCGCGCGCGCTGGCCGCGTTCGCCGGTCCCGGCTTGACATTCCGCTTCGTTTCCAACGTGGACGGGGCGGATTTCGCCGCCGCGACGGCCGGGCTCGATCCGGCCGAGACATTGTTCATCGTCTCTTCGAAAACCTTCACCACGCTCGAGACGATGAGCAATGCCGCCACCGCACGGCAGTGGATCGTCGGGTCACTGGGCGCCGAGGCCGCGGTCGCGCGGCATTTCGTCGCGGTTTCGACCAACAGCAGGGCGGTGGCTGAGTTCGGCATCGATGCGGCCCGGATGTTCGGCTTCTGGGATTGGGTCGGCGGACGCTATTCGATGGATTCGGCAATCGGGCTTTCGACCATGATCGCGATCGGGCCGGAGCGCTTCGCCGGGATGCTGGCCGGTTTCCATGCCATGGACGAGCATTTCCGCTCGGCTCCGCCCGCCCGCAACCTGCCGCTGCTGCTCGGGTTGCTGACCGTCTGGTACAACAATTTCTTCGCTGCCGAGACGCTCGGCATCATGCCCTATGCGGCGCCGCTCGCCCGCTTTCCGGCCTATCTCCAGCAGTTGCAGATGGAGAGCAACGGCAAGCATGTCGCCCTCGACGGTGGCCGGGTTGCCTGGCAGACCGGCCCGATCATCTGGGGTGAGCCCGGCACTGACGGACAGCACTCCTTCTTTCAGCTTCTGCATCAGGGGACGAAGCTCGTTCCCTGCGACCTGATCGGCTTCTGCGAGCCCTTGAGCCCGTTTGCGCATCAGCACGATCTCCTGATGGCGAACCTGTTCGCGCAGGCGGAGGCGCTCGCATTCGGCAAGACCGCCGAAGAACTCGAAAGAGAAGGCTCGCCCGCTTTTCAGACCCCGTTCCGCGTGACCGAGGGCAACCGCCCGACCAACGTGATCCTGGCGGACCGGTTGGACCCGCGTACGCTCGGCAGCCTGGTCGCGCTCTATGAGCACAGCGTCTTCACGCAAGGAGTGATCTGGTCGATCGATTCGTTCGACCAGTGGGGAGTCGAGCTCGGCAAGGTACTGGCGGGACGGATCATTCCGGAACTCGCCACGGATGCCGCGCCGGTGGCGGGACATGACAGCTCGACACGCGCATTGATCGCGCGCTATCGCCACCGCCGCGGCCGGTAGGACCGGCATGCTGCTCGCAGGCGACATCGGCGGCACACACACGCGGCTGGCCTTGTTTTCCGGGCCGGAGAAGGTGCGCGAGCCAGTCCATATGCGCGCGTTCCCAAGCGACAGATTTGGCGGGCTCGCTGAAATCATCCGCGCCTTCCTGGCCGAGGCCGGCGAATCTCCGGCCGCCGCCTGTTTCGATGTCGCCGGCCCGGTGAGAGGCGGGCGCGCGCATCTCACCAACCTGCCCTGGCTGATCGACGAGGCGGCGCTGGCGCGCGATCTGGGGTTTGCCGAGGTGAGCCTCATCAACGACCTTGAAGCGGTTGCCTACGCGGTTCCTCGCCTGGAGGAACACGAACTGTGCGTCATCAATCGAGGCCGGGCGGAGCCGCACGGCGCGCTCGCCGTGCTCGCGCCCGGCACCGGCCTTGGCGAGGCGTTCCTGGTCTGGAGCGGAAGTGCGTACAGGGCCTGCGCGTCCGAGGGCGGGCACGCCGATTTTGCGCCGACCGACTCGCTGCAGGCCGCGCTGCGCGAGCATCTGGCAGGGAAATTCGATCACGTTTCGTACGAGCGCGTCTCTGCGGGCAGCGCCATTCCCGGCATCTACGAATTTTTGCGCGCGCGCGAACCCGCCTCGGAACCCGCCGGCTTCGCCGCCGAGCTGGCGGCGAAGCAGGACCCGGCGCCGCTGATCGTCGAAGCCGCGCTCGCGGCAGGCGAGAAGAACCCGCTCGCCCGGGCGACGCTCGATCTCTATGTCTCGATTCTCGGTGCCGAGGCCGGCAACCTCGCGCTCAAAATCCTCGCCACCGGCGGCCTTTACCTGGCCGGCGGGATGCCGCCCAGGATTTTGCCCCGCCTGCTCGACGGGCGGTTCATGCGCGCCTTCACCGCCAAGGGCCGCTTCGCCGAGCTGCTTGGCGCCATCCCGGTCAAGGTGGTGATAGCCGAGGCGGGCCTGCTCGGCGCCGCCTTTTACGGATTCGATCGCCTGGGCAAGACGGCACCGTCGGCTTGTCAGTCGCGGGTGCGTCGCTGCTGATAGACCGAAAGATGCGTGAAGGCGGCCGAAAGCAAGGGCGCCGGAATGTCGGCGACTGTGCCGCGCGCGATGAGATCGCCGAGGATCTGCTCAGCCTCCACCCGATTGCCCTGCGCGAGGTCCCGGTACATCGACGAGGCGACGTTCGAGCCCTTCGCCGTTACCATCCGCCGGGTCTCAGCCACGAATTCGTCGGACGGTGGGTGCCCCGCCGCGCGGGCGATCGCCACCACCTCCGCCAGGAAGGCAACCGCGAATGCCTGTCCTCCCGGAGCGGCTTCGATCTCGCCGATGGTGCCGCGCATCAGGCAGGTGATGCCGCCGATGCTCGCCAGCAGGATCCACTTGTTCCACATATCCTGTTCGATCGTGCGCGAAAGCCTGGCCTCGAAACCGGCACCCTGGATCGCGTGGTCCAGCCGCTCGGTGCGCGGGGAGGGAGCGCCGTTCATTTCCCCGTACAGAAGCTCCTGGAACTTCGCGAGCTGCAGGATTCGCCCTTCGGCATCGAGCATCGTCGCAACGCGGCAGACGCCGCCGAGCACCGCCCGTGCGCCGAAGCGCGCCCGGAGCAGATCGACATGCCGCATCCCGTTCAAGAACGGCACGATCATCGTCTCCGGCCCGACTGCCGGCGCGAAATCGGCGATCGCGGCGTCCAGGGTGAAGCCCTTCACGGCGATCAGCACGACATCGAACGGCTCGCTGATCTCACTCGCGAGAAGAAGCTTCGGCCTGAGCGTCAGGTCGCCATGCGGGCTCACGATCTGAAGCCCGGTCTCACCGAGCGTCGCCCTGCGCGCCGGCCGCACCAGGAAAGTCACGTCCTTGCCTGCCGCGGCAAGCCGCGCACCGAAATAGCCCCCCGTGGCGCCCGCACCCACGACCAGTATCCGCATCCGATCCTCCTGCACTCCGCCCGATCTCCGGGCAAAGCGCATCTCCGGTCAACCGCCCTGACTGCAACGGAGCGCGGCGAGACGCGCAAGCCGAGGTTGCATTCTTCAACTCCCGGCTGCCCTCGCGTCCGCGCTGCTGTACGTTGACCGGGCACTATAAACCGATAACATCGACGGGCCGGAAACGCGGGTGCGCATGGTCCACGGTTCGGGTAGCGAGCGGACCGGGTGAGCATCGTGCCAGGCGTTCCAGCCGGCGCGGATGATCTTCGCCGTTTGGCGGATGAAGCCCCAGATCACCAGGAATCGGGGCGGGGGCGCATCATGTACAACGGCATCATGCTCAAGGAGGATACGGACTTGCGAAAGCATGCAATGAAGCGGAAAGAAGTGGAGGCGGCGCCGTCAGAGAGGGGGCCGAGCCGTCGAAAAGTGCTCGGCATGGCGGCGCTGGCAACCGGGGCAAGCGCGCTCGGAATGCTCGGCACGCCGAAGGTCTTCGCGGCGGCGGCGAGCGAGGAATCGGTCGTCGGAACCCTGCCGGCGGAGGTGCAGAAATACTACGAGCTGGCGACCACGACGCCGCTCGGTCCCAGCATCTATCACGACTTCAAGCCGAAGAAGGGTCCGCCCTGGAAAATCGGCTATGCGAGCAGCTTCGGCGGCAATACCTGGCGGATCGGGGCGCGGACACGACTGCAGGAAGTGCTGCTGCCGAAATACAAGACGGCGGGCCTGGTCTCCGACGTCATCACCACCGAATCGAACCTGGTCATCCCGAGGCAGATCCAGCAGATCCGCCAACTGGTCGATCAGGGCTGCGATGCCATCATGACGATCGGCGCGGCACACACGGCGCTGAACGGCGCGATCCAGTACGCGCACGAACATGGCGTGCTGTTCGTTGCCATCCAGGGCGGCGTGTCCTCGCCCTATGCGCTGCAAGTGAGCGGCAACTACGCGCTGTGCGGCAAGCTGCAGGGCCAGGCGCTGGGCAAGAAGATGGGCGGCAAGGGCAACGCCCTGATCGTCCAGGGGATACCGCAGGCGCAGGCGAGCAACGACTTCCAGAAAGGCCATGAGGCCGGCCTGAAGGAGTATCCCGACATCAAGATCGTGGGCGCGGTGGCCGGCACCTGGGTCGATTCGGTTGCCAAGACCAAGGTGCTGGAGTTCCTGGCGACGCATCCCGAGCCGCTGGCCGGCATTGCCACGCAGTCCCCGGGCGATATCGGAACGCTGCAGGCACTGCAGCAGACGGGACGAACGATCGTGCCGATGACGCCGGGTGGCGAGATGGGGCCGCTCGCGTATTGGCGCGATCATCAGGACTGGATCGACCTGACCTACCAGGGCTGGCCACCGGGCAACGAGATGGAGGAAGGCTGGGAGGCGATGCTGCGCACGCTCCAGGGGCAGGGTCCGAAGATCGCGAGCCTGCTGATCGGGCCTGGACCGATCGCTTACAAAGATCTGGCCGCGCTGCTTCCTAAAGGGACGACGTACGCATCCAATGAGTGGGTCGAGCCGCCGTACGCGGAATGGTTCCCGGCTGCGACCATGGATGCGTATTTCGAACGACCGGCCGATCCCCTGAAAAAATAAGGATGAACGCAGCGAGCGCCGCGTCTTCCAGCCTCGGCGCCAACTTCGTCGAGGTCAGTTCGGTGAGCAAGTCGTTCGGGGAAACGCGCGCGCTCCGGGGGTGCAACTTCTCGGCCCGTGCGGGGGAAGTGCATGCCGTTGTCGGCGAGAACGGCAGCGGCAAGAGCACGCTCGCCAAGTTGCTGGCGGGCGTGCTCTATCCGGACGCGGGAAGCGTGCGGGTGAACGGCGCGTCGCCGGCCAGCCCGCACGCCGCCCGGGCGCGCGGCATCGCCGTGGTGTTTCAGGAAATCCTGATCGCCGAAGGCGGGAGTGTGCTCGACAACCTTTATATCGGCGATGATGGGCTGTTCTCGGCGAGGCGCTCGCAGCGGCAGAAGCGGGCGGAGGCCGCGGCGTTGCTGGACCGCCTGGTGGGCGGCCCGGTTGCGCTCGATGCGCCGGTGGAGGACCTCTCGCTGAACACCAGACAATGGGTCGTCATTGCGCGGGCGCTGCTCGGCAAGCCGAGCCTCGTGGTGTTCGACGAGGCGACTGCCGCGCTCGATCATTCGAGCGTCGAGCGTTTTTTCGAAGTGGTGCGCGAACTCAGGGCGTCCGGCGTCTGCGTGCTGATCGTCACCCACCGCATCCACGAACTGACCGCCATCTGCGACCGCGCCACCGTGCTCAGCGACGGCGCCGATGTCGGGACGCTGGCCGGAGGCGAGATCACGGAGGCACGCCTTCTCGAACTGATGCGTGGAGAAGCCGGGTCCGGGCCAGCGGGCGGGGCCGTGCCGGAGCGCCCGGCCGGCGCCAGTTGCAGCGCGGCGAATGCGGCGCTGGTCGTCTCGAAGCTCAGGCTCGCGCCCGATGCACCGCCGATCGATCTTGCGGTCGGGCAAGGTGAAATCGTCGGGCTCGCCGGGCTCGAAGGGCATGGCCAAGTCGAATTCATCCAGGCGGTGAGCGGAATCAAGCGGGGCGTTGGCGGTTCCATTCATGTCCGGCGCGAGGGCCGCCTGCACGCGATCGATTCCGCCCTCTCCGCCGATCGCGCCAACCTGGCCTACATTCCGGGCGACCGGAAGGCGGAAGGTACGTTCCCCAATCTTTCCGTGTTCGAGAATTTTGGCATCGCCTGCTATCGGCGCTCGGCACGGGCAGGCTTCGTCGACCGCCGACGGGTGATGCGGATGTTCCGCGACCAGGTCGAGCGGCTTTCGATTCGCATCGGCAGCGCGGCGGCGCCGATCCATTCGCTTTCCGGCGGCAACCAGCAGAAAATCGTGGTCGGGCGCGCGCTTGCCGCCTCACCGCTGGTGTTGGCCCTGAACGATCCGACGCGCGGCGTCGATATCGGCGCCAAGCGCGACCTTTATGCCCTGCTGCGCAGGCTGGCGGAGAATGGCAAGGCCATTCTCTTCCTCTCCAACGAAATCGAAGAGTTCGTGGGCCTGTGCGACCGGGTGGCCGTGTTCCGCCTGCAGAGCGCCTTTGCGGTGCTGGCGGGCGAAGAGATCACCGCGGATTCCGTGCTGGCCGCCATGTTCGGATACGCGGGTGCACTGGAGCGCGAGCGTGCCCGGCACTGAGCGCGCGCCCACTTACTTCCTTGCCAGGCAGCGTTCTCTGGTCACGCCGCTGATCCTCCTCTGCGTTCTGCTCGTCATCTCGGCGTGGCACGGGCCGCATCTGTTCACCTCCGACGGGCTGGCGGGGGCGGTGATCGGGGCGGCGCCGCTGGTGCTGGCGACGCTCGGGATAACGGTGATCGCGGTGGCCGGCCCCGCCGGGGTCGATCTCTCCGTCGGCCCGGTGATGACTTTCATCAACATCGTGATCGTACTGGGCCTGCCCCTCGTCGGCGTCTCGAGCCCGGTTCTGGTGTTCGTGGCTGCGATCATCGTCGGCGTTCTGCTGCAGGTGGCGATGGGAACGCTGATCGCCTGCCTGCGTGTCAGCACGGTCGTGGTGACGCTTGCGGTCTATCTCGTCCTGGACGGTCTCAACACCGTCATCCTGCCGGAGCCGGGCGGCACCGCGCCGGACTGGCTGGCGAGTTGGGGGGCAGCATCTTCCATCCTCTCGCCGATCCTCTACGTTCCCGTGGCTGCGTTCGTCCTCTGGACGCTGATCACCGCATCCACCTTCTTCCGCAATATCCGCCTGATGGGCGCGAATGACCGCACCGCATTCGTGAGCGGCGTGGCCCTGATCCCGACCCGGATCGGCGCCCATGTCATTGCCGGTATCTTCGTCGGCATCGCCAGCGTGATGTATTCCGGCCTGATCGGCTCGGCCGATCCCACCGCCGGCGCCTCGTATACGCTGAGCGCGGTCACGGCGCTGGTGATCGGCGGCGCGAGCCTGGCGGGAGGGCGCGCGAAGGGCCTCGGCTCGGTCATCGGCGCCATCGATATCTGGCTGATCTCCTACGTGCTTTCGACCTTCAACTTCGGTCTGAACGCCAGCTACTGGGTGGAATTCGCAACCGGAGCGGTGCTGGTCGCGGCCCTCTTCGCCGGCGGCATCCTGTCCGGGCTTTCCCCGCGCGCGTGGCGCCACCAGGGAGGGCTGGCGGGTCCGACCCCATGAGCGCGCGAGCGGCGAAGGCGGGCGTGGCGAGCGGGGGGGATTTCCGCCGCCTTCTCAGGCGACACTGGAGCGGCGCGATGGCGGGCGCGGTGCTGATCGCGCTGATCGCCTTCGGCGCCACCAGCATCGGTGGGTTCTGGTCGCTGCTCAATCTCCGCTCCAATCTCGTCTTCGCTTCGTTCCTCGGCATCGCCACCATCGGCCAGACGCTCTGCGCCCTGATCGGCGGCCTCGATCTCGCCATTCCGTTCGTTCTCGGCGCCGCCAATATCGGGCTCGTCAGGCTGATGAATGGCGGCGTCTCGCCGGGGCTCGGCATCGTCATCGTGGTCGGGCTCGGAGGGCTGATCGGTGCCTTCAACGGCGCGCTCAGCAACCGTCTGCAAGGGCAGTCGCTGGTGGTCACACTGGGTGTCGGCAATGCCGTGCTGGGCCTGGTGCAGATCCTGGTCAGCAAGGGCGGCGTGTCGGGCATCTCGGGCGGCACGATCGAGGGCAAGATCCCGCGATGGATCGAACGATTCTCCACCTTCAATCATTCCTTCGGCATTGCCCCGGCGGTGCTCCTGTGGGTCGCGCTGATCGTTGTGACCATCGTCGTGCTGCGAATGACCTGGTTCGGCCGCAGTCTTTACGCGCTCGGTGGCAACCAGGCCGCCGCGGCGCGCGTGCTCGTATCGAGCTGGTGGAGCTGGACGGTGGTGTTCGCAGTGAGCGGTGCGACGGCGGCTCTGACCGGCGTGCTGCTGCTTGGCTATACCGGCAGCGGCTACGCCGGCGTCGGCGATCCCTATCTTTTCACTACCATCGCGGCGGTGCTGATCGGCGGCACCTCGCTCGTCGGCGGACGCGGCGGTTACGGGCTCAGCGTGCTCGGCGTCCTGATCCTGACCGTGCTGCAGACAATTCTTTCCGGCTACAATCTTTCGCAGGCCGCGCAGGAAGCGATTCTCGGCTTTCTCATCATTCCGACCGTCGCACTCTATGCTCGCAGCCCGCATCCACGGATGCAGATTTAGGAACCTGCAAAGGAGCGGGTGTTTCGTGACGCGTTGCAATCATGGTGCCATTTGACAACGTCCGGTGCCGATGGGAGAAATGCGGTCCTGCGCCGCGCGGGTTGGCACGCAAGCTTCGGCGACGGATGCAGCGGTTCGCGCGGCATCGTGTGCCGAGGCAACAGACGGGGAGGATAACGCGGAAAATGGTTGCTGTGACGAATACCGATCGCTTCTACGATCTGGCGCAGAGGGACGCGCGGGTCGAACGGCTGGCAACCGGATTCACGTTTACCGAGGGTCCGGTGTGGAACCATGCCGGCAGGTTCCTTCTGTTCAGCGACATGCCAGGCGACGTTCGGCGGCGTTGGGACGCGACGGGCGGCATTACCGAGGTCGCCCGCCCGTCGAACAAGGGCAATGGCATGACCTACGAGGCCGACGGCAACCTCCTGGTTTGCGAGCATGCCACCAGTTGCGTGGTGCGGCTTGGCGCCAGGGGCAGCCGCGAGATCGTCGCCTCGCACTACGAGGGCAAGGAGCTGAACAGCCCGAACGATGTCGTCGTCGCTTCCGACACCAGCATCTACTTCAGCGATCCGACCTACGGGCGGATGCCGGTGTTCGGAGTCGAGCGCAAGCAGGACCTTTCGTTCCAGGGCGTCTATCGGGTGCAGAAGTTGGGCCAGGGGATCACGCTCATCGCCGGCGATTTCGTGCAGCCGAACGGGCTCTGCTTCTCTCCTGACGAATCCTTCCTCTATGTCAATGACAGTTCGCGCGCCCATATCCGCCGGTTCCAGGTCACGCGCGACGGAACGGTGAGCGGCGGGGCGGTCTTCTTCGACAGGATCGGCTCCGGCGCGCTCGAGGAAGGCATCCCCGACGGCATGAAGTGCGACGCGAGGGGCAATATCTACGTCACCGGGCCGGGTGGCATTTGGGTCATCAGCCCAGAGGCCGAGCTCCTGGGCCGGATCGACGTGCCGGAGAATGTCGGCAATCTGAACTGGGGCGGCGCCGGCTGGAAGACGCTCTTCATCTGTGCCTCGACATCCCTCTACAAGATTGATCTCGAGGTGAGCGGCAACCGGCTGTCGTACATGAAGCAGGAGTAAAACAATGGCGAACGAGGAGACACTCAGGATCGAGCCGGCGACCGCCGCCCTCATCATCCAGGACCTGCAGAACGATGTCATCGCCGAGGGCGGGGCGTTCGCGGCTTCGGGTGCGCCGAAGCACGCAGCGAGCCAGAATGTCGTCGCCAACGTCGCCGGGCTCGCCCGGGAAGCGCGCGCACTCGGTGTGCCGGTGATCCATGTCCACTACATCGTCGAGCCCGGCGCGAAGGGGCTGAAGCTGAACGCGCCGCTCTTCAAGGGCGTAAAGGAAGCGAACGCCGTGGTGCGGGGCACATGGGGCGCGGCGCCGGTTGCCGGGCTCGAGCCTCAGGCCGGAGACTTCGTGGTCGAGAAGATGCGCATGAACGGATTCTACGATACGAAGCTCGAGAGCCTGCTCAAAGGTTTCGGCACCAGGACAGTCATCATCACCGGTGCGTGGACCAACATGTCGATCGAGCATACCGCACGGCATGCCGCCGACGCCGGCTTCGAGGTGATCGTGGCCAGCGACGGCAGCTCCACCGTGAACGACGAATGGCACCACGCCGGCCTCAACTACGCGCTGACGAATATCGGCCGCACGCCGACCTGCGCCGAGATCGCCGCCGCACTGCGCGGCTGAGATCAGAGCGCAGAGGTCATCAGGCGCGGGTGCGGGCCGCTCGCGCCGCCGCGACCATGTTTTCGACCGCCAGCCTGACTTCGGGCCAGTTGCGCGTTTTCAAGCCGCAATCGGGATTGACCCAGAGCTGGTCAGCCGGCAGCCGCTCAGCGGCCGCTTTCAGCAACGAGGCCATTTCATCGACCGCCGGAACCCGGGGAGAATGAATGTCGTACACCCCGGGGCCGATCTCCGCCGGATAGCGGTATCCGGCAAACGCATCGAGCAGCTCCATCCGTGAGCGAGCCGTCTCGATGGAGATGACATCCGCATCCATGGCAGCGATCGATGCGATGATGTCGTTGAATTCGGAATAGCACATGTGGGTATGAATCTGCACGGCATCATCGACGCCGGAAGAGGCGATCCGGAAACATTCGACCGCCCAGTCGAGATAAGCCTGCCACTCACCGTGCCGTAGCGGCAGCCCTTCGCGCAGCGCCGGCTCGTCGATCTGGACCACTGTCGCCCCCGCCTTCTCGAGGTCGATGACCTCGTCGCGGATCGCAAAGGCGATCTGCCGGCAGGTCGCACTCCGCGGCTGGTCGTCGCGGACGAAAGACCAGTTCAGGATCGTGACCGGGCCGGTCAACATGCCCTTCATCGGCCGCTCGGTCAGCGACTGCGCGTAGCGCCACCATTCGACCGTCATCGGCCCGGGACGGGACACATCGCCATAGATGATCGGAGGGCGCACGCATCGCGAGCCGTACGACTGAACCCAGGCGTGCTTCGTAAAGGCGAAGCCGGAAAGCTGCTCGCCGAAATACTGCACCATGTCGTTGCGCTCGAACTCGCCGTGAACGAGCACGTCGAGGCCCGCTTCTTCCTGCCAGCGCACGGTGCGTGCGGTCTCTTCGCGCAGAAACGCATGATAGGCGGCGGCATCGATGACACTCTTCCCAAAGTCCGCGCGCGCCTTGCGCACCTCGGCTGTCTGGGGGAAGGAGCCGATGGTCGTGGTCGGGTAGGCCGGCAGCCGCAGCCGGCGGCGCTGAACCTGCCGCCTGGCTTCGAACGGGGACTTCCGCCGCGCGACAGACGGGTCATCGACGGCGATCCGCGCCTCGACCGCGGGGTCATTGATCTTCGGCGATGTACGGCGTGATGCGATTGCGGCAGATGCAGCATCGAGAGCGGCACGCACGCTGCCGCGTCCCTCGTTCAGGGCGCGGGCCAGCACCACCAGCTCCGCCACCTTCTGCACGGCAAACGCGAGCCAGCTCCGTATCTCGGGGTCGAGATCGGCTTCCCGGCCCAGATCGATCGGCGTGTGCAAGAGCGAGCATGACGGAGCGAGCATCACCTGCCGTCCCGATAGAACCACCGGTTCGATGCGGTCGAGGATGGCATCGAGATCGGCCGCCCAGACATTGCGTCCGTCGATGACGCCGAGCGACAACAGAAGGTCCGGGCGTGCGCCCGTGACCACGGCATCGAGCTGCCCGGGCGCGCGCACGAGGTCGACGTGCAGGCCATGCACGGGCAGCGCGAGCGCGGTCGAGAGATTGTCTGCGAGCGCCCCGAAATAGGTTGTCAGCATGATCTTGGGCGGGGCGGTGCCGTTCGTCAGCGCCGCATAGGCATGGCCAAATGCCGCCCGCGCGGCGTCACCGAGATCCATGACCAGGCAGGGCTCGTCGATCTGCACCCAGGACGCACCAGCCTCCGCGAGCAGCCGCAGGATTTCGGCATAGACCGGCAACAGGCGCGGCAGCAGGGCCAGGGGCTCGAAATCGCCACCCCGGGTCTTGCCGAGCAGCAGGAAGCTCACCGGGCCGAGCAGGACCGGTCGCGTTTCGATACCCTGCGCCTTGGCCTCGCCGTATTCCCGCACCGCTTTCAAGGAGGCAAGCCGGAAGGTCTGGTCAGCCGTGAATTCCGGCACGAGGTAGTGGTAGTTGGTGTCGAACCACTTGGTCATCTCGGCCGCCGGCACGCCCATGCCTGCATGGCCGACATCGCCCGGCGCGCCACGCGCCATCGCGAAGTAGGTTTCGAGGCCGACCTCGCCGCCGGTCCAGCCGAAGATCGGCGGCACAGCTCCCACCATGGCGGTGGTGTCGAGCACATGATCGTAGAGGGAGAAATCGTTGGAAGGGATGATGTCCGCGCCAAGGTCGCGCTGCCGTGCCCAGGCCCTGGCGCGCAGGTCGGCAACTGCGGCAAGGAGGGCCGACTGGTTGGTTTTACCGGCCCAATAGCTTTCCAGGGCTGTCTTCAGCTCCCGTCGGGGGCCGATGCGAGGAAAGCCAAGCGTGGCAACGGTGACAACCATGGCAGCAGACTCCAGCCAATGTGTGGCAAGGCGGCAGCCGGCTCTGCAAACGTTCGCCCGGACTCCGTCCGTGACGGCGAACATGCGGCCGACCGGACACCCCGCCGGGGGACGTTATGTGTCGAGGCAGGTCTCCTGGCTCGCGGGTCGGTGCGGCTGCCCGGCCTTCCCGGGGCGAACCCCAGTGACTCTGATGGACATCCGCTCGCCGCTTACAGTTGCGGGGGCAGCCCCGGCTTCGCACCGGCTTCCCTCTTGGCCCCGCGCCGACGACGACGCGGAGAACCTCGATGGCCAAGCTATCGCTTCCGTGCCTGCCTCCGTCAAGTGGGATGGAAGAGCAGGTCGAGAAGGCGGCGGAAATCGGCATCGAGCACAATCTCGCACTTCGCGGCGACGGCGTGCATACTGTATCGCTGGACACGGTGATCGAGGCGATGCGCCAGACCGGGCAGGACATGCGCTCCAAATACAAGGAAACCAGCCTCCGCGACCTCGCCGTCAATGTCGTGCAGTGCTGAGGGGAACAGGCAGATGCAAAGCTTTTTCGAAAGGCGTCTCGAGATCGAGGATCCCCTGATCGCTGAAGCCTTGGCGGCCGAGCTCGGGCGACAGCAGGAGCAGATCGAGCTGATTGCCTCCGAGAACATCGTCTCGCCGGCGGTGCTCGCGGCCCAGGGCAGCGTGCTCACCAACAAATACGCGGAAGGCTATCCCGGGCATCGCTACTACGGCGGTTGCGAGTATGTGGATGTCGCCGAGGCGGCCGCGATTGCGCGGGCGAAAGAGCTGTTCGCGTGCGGCTTTGCCAATGTGCAGCCGCACTCCGGAGCGCAGGCGAACGGAGCGGTCCTGTTCGCAGTGCTGCAACCGGGAGATGCCATCCTCGGCATGGCGCTGGATGCCGGTGGGCACCTGACGCACGGCGCGAAGCCGACATTGTCGGGCCGGTGGTTCCACGCGGTCCAGTACGGCGTCCGCCGCGAAGACGGCCGTATCGACTATGACGACGTCTCCGCCAAGGCGGAGGCGCACAAGCCGAAGCTGATCATCGCCGGCGGCTCGGCGGTGCCGCGCGTGATCGACTTCGCGCGCTTCCGCGCCATCGCCGATCGGGTGGGCGCGCTCTTGATGGTGGACATGGCGCATTTCGCCGGGCTGGTGGCGGGCGGGGTCCATCCAAGCCCGTTCCCGCACGCGCATATTGCGACCTCGACCACGCACAAGACGCTGCGCGGGCCACGTGGCGGCCTGATCCTGACCAACGACGAGGCACTGGCCAGGAAGATCAATTCGGCCGTGTTCCCCGGCATGCAGGGCGGGCCGCTGATGCACGTGATTGCGGCAAAGGCGGTTGCGTTCGGGGAGGCATTGCGGCCGGACTTCAAGGAGTATGCGCGGCAGGTGGTGGCGAATTGCCGGGCCATGGGTGCGGCGCTCATGGAGCGCGGGTTCGATCTCGTCACCGGCGGAACGGATACGCACCTGGTCCTGGTCGATCTCCGCTCCAAGGGGCTGACGGGCAAGGCGGCGGAAGCCAGCCTCGAAAGGGCGCATCTGACCTGCAACAAGAACGGGATCCCCTTCGATCCCGAGAAGCCCTCCGTCACCTCCGGCATCCGGCTGGGCAGCCCGGCCGGCACGACGCGCGGCTTCAAAGAGACGGAATTCGTCGAGATCGCCCGGCTGATCTCCGATGTGCTCGACGGCCTGGCGGCGAACCCGGCCGACAACGCGAAGGCAGAGCAGGCGGCGGCGAGAGCGGTTGCGGCGCTCTGCCAATCCTTCCCGCTCTACGCCGCGGCCGGTCCCGTGCGGCCGGCCGCGGCGGCGAAGGCGGCAGAATGAGCCGATGAGCACGGCAGAGACGACCCAAGAAGCGGCGGGGCTCGAACGCACGCCGCTTTATGCGCTGCACCTCGAAGCCGGCGCGCGCATGGTGCCGTTCGCTGGCTACGACATGCCGTTGCAGTACCGGGATGGCATCATCGCCGAACATCTGCACACACGCTCCGCGGCCGGGCTGTTCGACGTCTCGCATATGGGGCAGCTCGAACTCTCTGCCCGCTCCGGCCGCAACGAGGACGCCGCGGCCGCGCTCGAAGCCCTGGTTCCGGCAGACATCGTGGGCCTCGCCGCCGGCCGCCAGCGTTATACAGAGCTCACCAATGAAGCAGGCGGCATTCTCGACGATCTCATGGTGACGAACATGGGGGATCGGCTGCTCATGGTCGTGAACGCCGCCTGCAAGGCGAGCGATGAGGCGCATATCCGTGCCGGCCTCGAGCCCGGCTGCGACCTCCGGGCGCTCGCCGACCGCGCATTGCTGGCACTGCAAGGGCCCGAGGCCGAGGCGGTTCTGACGCGGCTTGCGCCATCGGTCGCCGAGATGCGCTTCATGCAGGTGCGGCGGATCAGCCTCTGCGGCGCCGACTGCGTTGTTTCCCGCTCCGGCTATACCGGGGAGGATGGGTTCGAGATCAGCATCCTGGCCGGCCGTGCAGAGGAACTGGCCCGTGCCCTGCTGGAGGATGCGCGCGTCAGGTGGATCGGGCTCGGCGCGCGCGACAGCCTGCGGCTGGAAGCCGGGCTTTGTCTTTACGGGTCGGATCTCGATCAGCGCACTACGCCCGTGGAGGCAGCGCTCGAATGGTCGATCCAGAAGAGCCGGCGGGCCGGCGGGGCGCGCGCCGGCGGCTTTCCGGGGGCGGCGGTCATTCTGAGGCAGTTGGCCGAAGGAGCCGCGAAGACGCGCGTCGGGTTGAAACCGGATGGACGCGCACCCATTCGTAGCGGCACCGCGCTTTTTGCAGACGAGCAGGCGAAGGAGGTCATCGGAACCGTCACTTCGGGCGGGTTTGGCCCGAGCGTGGCCGGGCCGGTGGCAATGGGATATGTCCGCCGCGGGTACGAATCGCACGGCACGCGCCTGTCCGCGGAGCTTCGCGGGAAACGGCACGGCGTTGTGGTGAGCCCGCTTCCCTTCGTTCTACCGGGTTTCAGGCGCGGTTGACAGGCCGCAGGCCGGATGCTGCCTGGGCGCACCGGTTTTTCATCGGGTCGCAAGGAAGAAGGCAATGCACCTTGAGAGCGGACAATTCGTCGAAGGGGCGGCTCAGACGTTCGCGGAGCGGCATATCGGCCCCTCGCGGCGCGACATGGCGGCCATGCTGGAAACCGTCGGCGCCGCCAGTCTCGAGGCGCTGATCGAGGAAACCGTTCCCGGATCGATCCGGGAGCGCCAGCCTCTGCCGATCGGGCCGGGCTTGAGCGAGCGGGAGGTCCTGGAGCGCCTCTCTCTCATGGCGGCCAGGAACCGGGTCCTGACCTCACTGATCGGCCAGGGCTATTACGGCACCATCCTGCCGCCGGTGATCCAGCGCAACATCCTGGAAAATCCGGCCTGGTACACGGCCTATACGCCCTACCAGCCGGAAATCAGCCAGGGAAGGCTGGAGGCTCTCCTGAATTTCCAGACCATGATCTCCGACCTGACCGGGCTCGAGATCGCCAATGCGTCGCTGCTCGACGAGGCAACCGCAGCCGCCGAGGCGATGGCCATGGCGCGGCGGATCGCCAGGTCGAAACGATCGGCATTTTTTGTGGACGCGGCGTGCCACCCGCAGACGATCGCGGTGATCCGGACCCGAGCCGAACCGCAGGGCTGGGATGTGATCGCGGGCGACGCGGCAAGGGAACTCGATCCGGCGGCGGTTTTCGGCGCGCTCCTGCAATATCCCGGGACATTCGGGGAGATCCGTGACTGGCGCCCGACGATCGAGGCGTTGCATGCGAACGGCGCAGTGGCGGCGATGGCGGCAGATCCGCTGGCCCTGGCCTTGCTTGTACCGCCGGGAGAATTGGGCGCCGATATCGCGGTCGGTTCGACGCAGCGCTTCGGCGTGCCGATGGGATTCGGCGGCCCGCATGCGGCGTACATGGCAACCAGGGACGCCTACAAGCGGGCGCTGCCCGGCCGCCTGGTCGGGATTTCGGTGGATGCGCGCGGCGAGCCCGCCTATCGCCTCGCACTGCAAACGCGCGAGCAGCACATCCGCCGCGAGAAAGCGACATCGAACATCTGCACCGCGCAAGTGCTGCTCGCTGTCATCGCCTCGATGTACGCGGTCTATCATGGCCCGGAGGGTCTCACCGCCATTGCCCGCCGCGTGCACCGTCTGACCGCGCGTCTGGCAGCGGGATTGCGCCGGCTCGGGGCAAAAGTGGAACCAGAGAGTTTCTTCGATACGATCACGGTCGAGGCCGGCGATGGCGCAGAGGAGATCCACGCCCGCGCGGTCGCGGCCAACATCAACCTCCGCCGGATTGCCGCTGCGGGAGATCGCCCAGGTCGCATCGGCACACGCATCGGCATCAGCCTGGACGAACTCTCGACCCCCGATCTGGTCGAGACAGTGCTCGAGATTTTCGGCGGCGACCGGCTGCGTTCGGCCGCTCTCGACGATCCGGCCGAGACAATTTCCTTGAGCCTCCGCCGCACCAGCCGGTTCCTCACCCATCCGGTATTCCACCGACATCGATCGGAGACGGAGATGCTGCGCTACACGCGCCGCCTCGCCGATCGCGACCTGGCACTGGATCGGGCGATGATTCCACTCGGCTCCTGCACGATGAAGCTGAACGCGACCACGGAAATGATCCCCGTGACGTGGCCCGGATTTTCCGCGATCCATCCGTTCGCTCCGGCAGACCAGACCGAGGGCTACGCAGAGCTGTTCCGGGACCTCGAGGCCAAGCTCTGCGCCATCACCGGCTACGATGCCGTCTCCTTGCAGCCGAACTCGGGCGCGCAAGGAGAATTCGCGGGCCTGCTGGCGATCCGCGGCTATTACCGGAGCCGCGGGGAAGCAAGTCGCACGGTCTGCCTGATCCCGGCCTCGGCACACGGCACCAACCCGGCCTCCGCGCAGATGGCGGGCATGCAGGTGGTGGTCGTCGCCTGTGACGCCCAGGGGAACGTGGATCTCGGCGACCTCAAAGCAAAGGCCGGGCAGAACCGCGATTCGCTGGCCTGCATCATGATCACCTATCCTTCGACGCATGGCGTGTTCGAAGAGCGGATCGTGGAGATTTGCGACATCGTTCACGCCTGCGGCGGGCAGGTCTATCTCGACGGGGCGAATTTGAACGCGCAGGTCGGCCTTGCCAGGCCAGGGCGCTATGGCGCCGATGTCAGCCATCTCAACCTGCACAAGACGTTCTGCATTCCGCACGGCGGCGGCGGACCGGGGGTGGGCCCGGTTGCCGCGCGCGCCCACCTCGCTCCGTTCCTGCCGGGCCATCCGGAGCTTGGCAGAGGCGCGGAGCGGACCGTCTCGGCGGCGCCGTACGGCTCGGCCTCCATTCTGCCCATCTCGCTCGCCTATATCCTGCTGATGGGCGGGGAAGGACTCACGCTTGCCACTTCGGTCGCCATCCTGAATGCCAACTACATCGCCCGACGCCTCGCCCCGCATTACCCGATCCTCTATCAGGGCCCGCGCGGGTGCGTGGCACATGAATGCATCGTCGATACGCGGCCTTTGAAGGAGAGCGCCGGCATCACGGTGGATGACATCGCCAAGCGATTGATCGACTACGGGTTCCACGCCCCGACGATGAGCTTTCCGGTGGCCGGTACGTTGATGATCGAGCCGACGGAATCCGAATCGAAAGCCGAGCTTGACCGTTTCTGTGATGCCCTGATCGCCATCCGCGCGGAAATCGAGGCGGTCAGGGTAGGGCGGTGGAGTGCAGCGGAAAGCCCGCTGCGTCATGCCCCGCACACCGTCTACGATCTGGCGGACGAGCCGTGGAACCGGCCCTATACGCGCAGAGTCGGCTGCTTCCCGGAAGGATCCCGCAAAACCGACAAGTACTTCTCGCCCGTCAATCGGATCGACAACAGCTATGGCGATCGGCATCTCGTCTGTTCCTGCCTGCCGGTTGCGGCCTACCAGGAAGCGGCGGAGTAGAGCGGCGCGAGGGCCAGGGAGGTGGGAATGGCGACTTCTCTTGTGCTGACCTTCATCGGCCGCGACCGGCCGGGCCTCGTCAACGCGCTGGCCGGGAAAGTCGCGGCGGCGGGCGGGAACTGGCTCGGCAGCCGGCTCGCACACCTGGCCGGCGAGTTTGCCGGCATCGTGCTGGTGAGCGTCCCCGACACGAAGGTTTTCGATCTCACGGGAGCACTTCGCGAACTCGAAAAGAGCGACCTTCGTGTCACGGTCAAGGTAAGCAGCGCTGGCGGCAGGAAGCCGGGCGAGACGATCGTCGATCTCGGCCTCGTCGGCCACGACCGGCCGGGAATTGTGCGGGATGTCACCGAGACATTGCTGGGGCTCGGCGTCAGCATCGAGGAATTCGCGAGCGACCTCGAAAGTGCGCCGTTCACGGGCGAGGAGATGTTCCGCGTCACCGCGCGGTTGGCTGTCCCGGAGGATGTTGCAAGCGAGGAGTTGCGACCGGCGCTGGAAAGGCTGGCGGCTGAAATCATGGTCGATGTGACTGTCAAGGACGCCCGGGAGCACGCCTGACCGGCAGCCTCTGGCGGCGGCTTCGGCGTGCCGTCCGGCAGCGAAGGGGCTGGCTGGGTGGGGCAGCCGGAGATGGTTTGACACCTCTGGCGGGGGCGTTATTTTCGCGCCCTGGCGGATCCGGAGCCAGCGCGCCCGGCGCCGAAATAGGGAGGAACCACATGGAATCCAAGTTTGCGCGGCGAACCCTGCTCACCGCAACCGGTGCCGGGCTCATTACGGCCACGTTGCCCGGCACGGGCCGTGCCGCCGGAAAGAAATGGAAAATCGTACTCTCGAATTCCTATATCGGAAACAAGTGGCGCATCGAAATGGAGAATCTGTTCAAGGCTGGTCTCCAGATGGAGCCCTACAAGAGCCAGGTTGATGGCAAATGGTTCAACTCCGGCAACAACGTCAGCCAGGAGAATCAGCAGATCACCGGCATGATCGGCGAGCGTGTCGATGCAATCCTGGTCGATGCCGCGTCACCCACCGGCGAGAATGGCATTCTCGCCCAGGCGAACAGCCGCGGCATCCTGGTCGTGTCGTACGACAACGTCGTCACCGCCCCCTCCGCCATCAAGGTGAATACCGACCAGTTCGAGTTCGGCAAGAAGCTCGCGACCTTCCTCGCCGAAAAGCTGAAGGGCCAAGGCAACGTCATCATGGTTACCGGCGTGGCCGGCACCTATGTCGATCAGCAGCGCAACGCCGGTGCGGACTCGGTATGGAAGGCGAATCCCGGCATCAAGGTGGTCAACCGCTACACCGGCATGTGGGATTCCTCGACCGCCGAGCGCAACACCGCTGCGATTCTCCCCTCCTTGCCCAAAATCGACGGCATCTGGTGCCAGGGTGGCACGGATGGCGCGCTCAAGGCGTTCATCGCGGCCAAGCGCACTCCCCTGCCGCCCACCGCCGGGGAGGCGGAGAACGGGTTCCGCAAGTTCATGACCCCGGCGGGATACATGGGCCAGCACGTGGACGGCCTCTCGATCGGCCAGCCGCCCTATCTCGTCCTGGTCTCGCTCGAGCTGGCCCGGCGCATCCTCGAAAAGTCCTATCCGCGGAAAGACATCACCATTCCCTTCCCGTTCGTCACTTCCGAGACGGTCAAGGTCGGCGAGACGGTGTTCCCGGACCTGCCGGACAGCTTCTTCGCCGATTTCACCGACAGCGGGCCCAATGCGACGGTGCAGGTCTGCGTCGATGCGGCACTCAACGGCACGCCGTGCTCGGGCAGCCTCGATGTGCGTCTGCCGACTGCATGAGTGAGCGGGCGGCCGCGGCGGCAACCGGCGTCGCCGCGGTCGCCGCGCAGACGCTGAACAAGGCTTTCGGCGGCGTGCAGGCCCTGCGCGCCGCTTCGTTCGCCGCCAACGCCGGCGAGGTGCATGCGCTGGTCGGCGAAAACGGCGCCGGCAAATCGACTCTGATCAAGATTCTCGGCGGACGATTCCCGCCCGATTCCGGCACCATCCTCCTCGATGGCGAGCCGGTACGCTTCTCCGGTCCGGCGGATGCCACACGCCGGGGAATCGGCACCGTGTTCCAGGAACTCACCCTTTTGCCCTGGCTCACGGTGGCAGAGAATCTACTGTTCGGCCGCGAGCCACGCACCGCGGCTGGCTTGATCCGTCGCGCCAGCCTTCCGCAGGATGCCGAAGCGCTGCTGGACGATCTCGGCATCTCTCACATCGACCCGCGGGCGCTCGCCGCCGAAATCTCGCTTTCGGAACGGCAGATCGTCGAGATCGCGCGCGTCATTACGAAAAAGCCGCGCATCCTCCTGCTGGACGAACCGACTTCGTCGCTGGTCGAGCGTGAGGTGGCCTGGCTCTTCGAGCGCATCCGCGAATTGCGCGCTCTCGGCACGGCCATCGTCTTCACCTCGCACCGCTGGAACGAGATCACCTCGATCGCCGACCGCATTACCATCTACCGCAATGGCTCCGAGGCCGGCACCTTCACCGAAATCGAGGAGGGCGAGGCCATCACCTTGATGACCGGGCGCCGGGTCGATGCGCTCTATCCGAAGCTGCCGCCGCTCCTTGCCGGCGCCAAGGACATGCTCGCGCTCGAGGGCGCCGCTCTGCCGGGAACTGCGGCGGCCAATGGCCAGCACGCCGCCGAGCTTTCCTTTCACCTTCGCGCGGGTGAAATCCTCGGCATCGGCGGGCTGGCCGGGCAGGGTCACCGCGAACTTTTTCTCGGCCTGTTCGGCGCGCCGCCGCTGGCGCGTGGAAAAATCGCCGTCGGGGGCAAGCATCTGCGCATCCACCGCCCCTCGGATGCCATCAACGCCGGCCTGGGGATCGCGCTCGTGCCGGAAGATCGCAAGACCGAGGGGCTACTGCTACCGCTTTCGGTCCGCTACAACCTGACGCTGCCGATTCTTCGCCGCATCTCGCGTGCCGGCGTGATCCGCACGCCCATCGAAGCGCGCATGAGCCGCGACATCATTGCCGCACTCGGCGTGCGCACGCCGAGTGCGGCGCAGCGCGTCGGTGCGCTCTCGGGCGGCAATCAGCAGAAGGTGCTGGTTGGCCGCTGGTTGCTTGCCGAATCGCGAATCCTGCTGCTCTACGACGTGACGCGCGGCGTCGATGTTGCCACCCGCCACGAGATCTACGACCTCATCATGCGGCTGGCAGGGGAGGGGAGGGCGATCCTCTTTTATTCCTCGGATACCGAGGAGCTGGCTCATCTCTGCCATCGCGTGCTCGTGCTGCGCGATGGCCGCGTTGCCGCCGAGCTCGTCCCGCCCGCGCTCACGGCCGAGGCGGTCGTTTCTGCTTCCATGCGCCAAGCCCGTGCCGCGTGATTCGGCAGACGAGGCGGCGGGGCGGTGGCGAAGCCCCGCCTCGCATGCGTTCGGGCAGCATATCGGCCTGATTCTCGCACTGGCGATTCTGCTTCTTGCCATCGTCATCTTCTCGGTGATGTTCACCATTCAGCAGCAGCGCCTGCCCGGTAACTTCGAGGTCACCTCCACCGTCAACAACACCATGCCGCTGGCGATTGCCGCGATCGGCCAGACCATCGTCGTGCTGACGCGGGGGATCGATCTTTCGGTCGGCGGCATGGTCGATCTGACCAATGCACTGGCGGCGATCCTGCTGCGCCCGAATCTCGGCAACCAGCTCGCGGTTTCTGCCATCATCATCGTGGTCGGTGCCGCCGGCGGCCTGATCAACGGCCTCCTGGTAGGGCTCGGGCGGCTGCAGCCGATCGTCGTCACGCTGGCCACGCTTTCGATCTATCAAGGATTGGCGATCCGCGTGCTGCCCCAGCCGGGCGGTGCCGTGCCGCCCGGCTACACGGGATTCCTGGTCAATCCGAACGCACCGACCGCGCTGGTCTTTCTGCTGATCGCCATCGTCCTCTGGCTTGGGCTTCGCCGCACCCGCCTCGGCGTCGATATCTTTGCCATCGGCGCCGACGAGCAGGCGGCGATCGCACTGGGTGTGAGGGCAGTGCGCACGAAGATCATCGCCTATACCCTCGCGGGCGCGCTCTATGCCGTCGCCGGCTTGTTTCTCGCCGCGACCGCGACCGCCGGCGATGCCACCACCGGCGACAGCTATACGCTGACCTCGATCGTCGCCATCGTGCTCGGAGGCGTGAGCTTCTTCGGCGGACGCGGCAGCGCTATCGGCGCGATTGCCGGCGCCTTCATCATCACGATGATCGTCAATATCCTGTTCTTCGCCAAGATCAATCCGCTCTATCAGGCCTTCTACGAAGGTCTCTTCCTGGTCATCGCAGTCGTGCTGGGGGCATTGATCGGCCGCCTGGTGCGGGCCCGCCGATGAACAACCTCGTCCGCATCTTCACCACCCGGGACGTGCTCCGCGTCTACGCCGCCTATGGCGCCGCCATCCTGCTCTTCATCATCGGCGCCCTCGTGCATCCCGGCTTCGCCAGCCTGCCCAGCGTCACGACCATCCTTCTGATCTCCTCCTTCATCGGCATGGTCGCTGCCGGGCAGTGCTTCGTCGTGCTGATCGGCGGCATCGACCTCTCAGTGCCCTGGGTCCTGAACGCCGCCGCGATCCTGCTCGCCACCGCCTCGCTCGGCCAGAACGGTCGTGCCCTCTATGCCATCCTGCTCACCCTCGGCATGGGTGCGCTGGCCGGCCTCGCCAACGGCATTTTCATCGTCTGGTTCGAGGTGCCCGCAGTGGTGATGACGCTCGCCATGAACGGCATCATCGAGGGCCTCGCCCTCGGGCTTTCGGGCGGCATGACCTGCGCCGCCTGCGCCTCCTATGCCCCGCCCATCGTCCGCGGCGCCGTGCACGGCGTCTTTCTCGGCGTTCCTGCCGCTCTCTGGCTCTGGCTCGTCGTCGTCCTGATCGTTTCCTTCGTACTCGCCTTCACCCGCTTCGGCCGCGCCACCTACGCGATCGGCAACAATCCCCGCGCCGCCTTCCTCGCCGGCGTCAATGTCAACCTCACGACCGTCTTCCTCTACGTGCTGAGCGGCTTCTTCTCGGCTCTCGCCGGCATCCTGCTGGTCGGGTTCGGTGGCCAGGCCTCGCTCGGCATGGGCGATCCCTATCTCTTCCAGTCGATCGCGGCGGTGGTGATCGGCGGGGTCAGCATCCTCGGCGGCCGCGGCAATTATCTCGGCGCCGCCGCCGGTGCGGTGAGCCTCACCGCGCTCGTCTCCGTGCTGCTCGCGCTCAACATGCCGGAGTACGGGCGAAGCATCATCTACGGCGTCGTCATCCTTGCCCTCCTCCTTCTCTATGGCCGCGAGCAGCGGGAGTAGCTCGCCCCCTTGCCGGCCGTTAAGCTCGGCATTGCAGAAACCGGAGGAAGGGGATGGAACCGGATTG
>JASHOF010000114.1 GCA_030041255.1 Acetobacteraceae bacterium | reverse complement strand
GCTTGTCATCCGGGCCGAAGGGCCCCGGTATCCGTTCGGGCCTGATGGAAAAGAAAGGGGCGATCCAACTCTAACCCGGTCCCTCAACGACCAGCGGTTCCACGATCCGTCCCCTTCCGCCGAGACCGGGCTGGCCAGCCCGGTCTCGGCATCTCAATCTGACCCAAACGGACGGCAACGTCATAAGACAAGCGGTTCCTGGCGTTCCGGGCCCGTGCATGCGGCTCCCTGAACCGCCATGCAAGGGTTCATCATGGCGCCGGCAGCGGAACTGTCGGCGCCATGGGGAGCTTCGGCGCGCGCGCGGCGCTGCCTTGAGCGCCACGCGGCTCTGGCACGGGCGGCACCCAGGGCCGGTCGCCCCGAAGCGAGCGATCGGAGACGATTCGCACGCCGGCCCGATCGAGCCAGAGCGCGTACGGGCCGTCCCGCCAGACGCTGAAGCGATCGACGAACGGAAGCCCGCCTTCCGTGCAGCGATGCCGGTCGGGATGGGGTGAGATCACCACCGCCGCACGCGGGCAGGAATCGAGGCTGGCGTCCGTTCGCAACAGGAGTGCTGCGACGCCGCCTGGCCGGGCGCGGAACAGGCAAAGCTCGCGCCTGCAGCGGATCGCGCCGCCGGCCAGCACACCCGTTTCGGGAAGCGGATGGAAACGCGATCCCGGCCACAGTTCCAGCCAGGCATCGTGGGTGAAACGATCGGCGCCGCGGCCGGTCTTTTGCAGGAACACGCCCGATTCCGTGTGCAACCCGATGAGCCCGGCATCGTCCGAGACCAGGATATCGGGTGGGCGGATGAGAAAGGCGGTGACGAGGCCGGCAAAGATCAGCGGGATTCCGGCAAGCCTGAGCCGCGAGCGCCAGAGGCAGAGCCAGCAGAGCCCGAAGCCGACGATGCCGAGACCCCAGGCCGGCATGTGCGGCACCGCAATGCGCGCCGCCGGCAGCGCGGAGACATCGCGTGCGATGAGGAGCAGAAGGTGGATGCCCCATCCCATCGGCACCAGCGCCAGGCGCTCGAGATGGAGCGGCATCAGGAGCAGCGAAATGACGCCGGCGGGCATCACCCAGAAGGCGGTGATCGGCACCGCGACCAGGTTGGCGAGCACGTAATAGACCTGGACGTGACCGAAATGATAAGCCGCAAACGGCAGCGCCGCCGTGCCTGCCAGGAGACTGGTCAGGCCGAGCGCCAGCACATGCATCTGAAGGCGCCGGCCCCAGGTGCGCGACCCGTGCAGGCGGGAAAGCCAGGGCCTGAGCGCCTCGTAGCCGGAGATCAGGACCAGCACGGCGGCGAAGCTCATCTGGAAGCTGACGCCGATCGCCTCTGCGGGAAAGAGCAGCAAAAGAATCGCGGCGGCGAGCGCAAGCCCGCGCAGCGAGATCACGCGTCTGCCGGCGATCAGCCCGCCAACGGCGAGCACGGCCATGGCGAAGCTTCGCATGATCGGCACGTGCATTCCGGTGAGCAGCATGTAGAGGCCGCCGGCGCCGAGCGCGGCGAGCGCCGCCAGTTGCTTGGTCGGCCAATAGAGTGTTGCGCGTTCGCTGAGTGCGAAGAGCGCACGGCTCAGCATGAAAACGAAGCCCATGACGATGCCGATATGCAGGCCGGCGACGGCGAGCAGATGGGCGAGGCCGGAATCGCGGAAGGCGGCGCGATCCGGTTCGGGAATGGCGGTCGAGATGCCGCTCATCAGGGTTGCCGCGATCGCGCCCTCGGATCCTGGCAGGGCGCGGCGGATGCGGTGCGCGATGCCTTCCCTGAGTGCCTCGAGCCATCGCGCCGGCCCGCCCGCGGCTTCGACGATCAGCCTGGCCGGGCCGAGCGCGAAGCCGTAGCCTCCGAATCCCGAGAAGAATGAGGAGCGCTCCACGTCCCAGGCGCCGGGATAGGCGGGCGGAAAGGGCGGCTCGAGGAGCGCGCGGACCGCGACTCGCTCGCCGGCAACCGGTTTGATCGGATCGTCGCGCCGCAACCGGATGCGCAAGCTGCGCGCGATCGGCGGCGCGTTTCCGAGACGCGGAGCAGCGATCGTGATCCGTGCCCCGTCCGGCAACGGCTCGACCGCGGCGATGCGGCCGGTGACGATCGTGGCGTGGCGTGGCAGCACCGCAAGCGGCGGGGCGCGGCGGGTGGCGAGTTGCGCCGCTGCGATGCCGAGGCCGAAGCAGGCAGGCAGCAGCAACGGAGCGGCAACGAGCGGAAGGCGGCGCAGCAGCAAGGCCGCCGCAAACCCCGCCCCGCCGATTGCCAGGCCGAGCCACCAGGGCGGCTCGTGGTTGAGATCGAAATAAGCGAGAACGCCGCCGAGGAGCGCCACCGGCAGCCAGAGCGCGAAGCGGCGGTGCTCCGCCACCAGCCAGGCGCCGAAGGCGTGAGCAAATCCCGGTCGGGGTATTTCCGGCCAGGCCTCGCCTTCGGAGAAATCGATCGGCGTCGCCTCTTCCATCGGCGCCTCAACCCAGGGTGGGAGTTGGCCCCCGCTGACCGCATGATTGCATGATCTGCCAAAATGGCAAAAATGCAACCAAAGCGGGAGATCGCGACGATGTGTGCCACTTGGTCGGCGACGCGATTGGCCGATCCGGGTTTCAATTTCCAAAGCGACTCTCTCGCAATGGTTGTATCGATAGCCGCAAACTGATCGTACCGCCGGACCTTCCCTACGCGTCCCGCACGGAGGGCCAGGGGTACAGCGCCCGCACGCGATCTGGAGGGCGCTTCGTGTTCATCTCCAAGACACATGTCAGCCGGGCCGCCGTAACGTCCTCTCCTGAAAATGCATGGCGTGTGCCTGGGGGTGCACTGACTTCCCCAGCGGCCGGTGTCACTGCCCATCATTGTCATTTACAAGCTTAAGGATACCACTCGCTCGAACGGGAAATCCGGAGCCGTGTGGAGAAATGGTGCGAGCATTTCGATGACTCTCCGGCGTACTTAACTGTCGTTCCGAGTTGGTGCGTCTCGGGCATTCAAACCGGTCCCGGTACTCTCCAGAAGCGGGCCCATCCCGATCCCAACGGACTTCGCCCGCCTGGCAACTCTGCGCTATCTTACATCCGGCCAGTATGAAGGCCGGTGGTTTCAGCTACCGGGCGGGGGCCGCCGACCGACTCTCTCAAATGCTCGAGGTAGAGAAAAAGTGTCACGAGAGCAAAATTGGGCCAACAATTATACATTCAAAGCGGCTCATATCCATCGCCCTGATTCCCTCGACGAGTTACGCGGTCTCGTTGCGAGATTATCCAAAGTCCGCGCGATCGGCGCCCGTCATTCCTTCAACGGCATTGCCGACTCGCCCGATGATCTCATTGACCTGAGTGCGTTCGATCCGCACTTTGTGACCGATGCACCGCAGCAAACAGTAACGGTGAGCGCTGCGACTACGTACACAGAGTTGGTTGCCTACCTTCAGACCAGCGGCTGGGCGCTACACAACATGGCATCACTTCCACACATATCGATTGCCGGTGCCATATCGACCGGTACCCACGGCTCCGGCGACACGAACGGCACCCTATCGACGGCGGTGGCCGGACTCGAGTTCGTCGCCTCAACCGGAGATCTTGTACAGATTCGCCGCGGCAACGCTGACTTTGACGGAATCGTGGTAGGCCTTGGCGCATTCGGCATCATTACGCGCATCACACTCGACATACAACCGAGGTTCGAAATACGCCAGGACGCGTTCGCCGACCTTCCCTGGGCCGCACTTCTCGACAGCTTCGACGAGATCATGTCGGCCGCCTACAGTGTCAGCGTGCTAACGCGGTGGTCCGGCAAGACGGTTGACCGCGTGTGGCTGAAGACACGCCTTACCAACGAACGCACGGCCGATATTCCGGAAGCGCGTTGGGGAGCCGTCCCTGCTTTGCACCCATACATTGGCGACAAGCATGCTGAAGGTTGTCAGCTCACCGAGTTCGGTGTGCCTGGGCCATGGTCTCAACGGCTTCCCCACGTCCAGTCTGCAGCAGGGGCGGGTGCCAATGATCAGATACAGAGCGAATATATGGTGCCGCGGCACGTGGCCAGAGTGGCGTTCGGGAAGCTCCGCGCAATCGGCGCTGCAATCGACAGTCACCTGATAGCAACGGAAATTCGGACCGTTATGGGAGACAGCTTATGGCTCAGTCCCTGTTACGGACACGACACCGTTGCCATTCACTTCACCTGGAAAAGTGAGCCGGAGCCTGTACACGCGATTACCAGTAAGATCGAGGACACACTGTTGCCGCTCGGTGGCCGCCCGCATTGGGGCAAGCTGATACACGCGGACGCTCGCCAGCTTGCCCGCCTATATCCGCGTCTACATCACTTTCGAGATCTCGTTCGAACGTACGACCCTGCCGGGAAATTCCGAAATGAGTTCCTGGACAAACATGTGTTCGGCGAAGCGGAGTGATACCGATGGATTGACGAGGCAGAAGGCGCCGGTGGGAACGCTATGCCGGCGGAACCGATGCCTGGAAGCCGTCGCTATTCGCCAAAGCGGCGCGCCATTTCGGCCAGCATCCGCGCCGCCCGCGCGACCTCCGCCACGGAGATAGACTCATCTGCGGTATGCGCGTCAGCGATATCTCCCGGGCCGAATATGATGGTTGGAATGCCGGCTCGCGTCATCTTGCTGGCGTCCGATCCGAACGGTACCCCGAGCAGGGCATCGGTCAATCCCTCAGCACGGCAAATCTCCTGCGCGGCGGCAATAATTGTTGCGTCTGGCGCCACCTCCATCGAAATGCTGTCGATGAATGGTGGATGCATGACGACTGTGGCCTCACGATCGAGGTCCGCGGCGAAGCGACGTACCTCCTTGGCGATTTCGCGCCAGGCGTCCTCGCCGCTTTCTCCAGGCAGAGTGCGGCGATCGAATTTCAAGCGACATGAGGCAGGCACGGTATTGAACCCTTCGCCTCCCTCGATCATTGAACAAATGAGGCTCGCTCGTCCCAGAAGCGGGTGCACACGCGCAACGAGGTCGGGGCCGAAGACACGGCGCAGATGAACAGCAAGATCGGTGCCAATGGCTATCGCATCGATACCTCGCTCCGGCTGCGAGGAATGGGCGGCGCGACCGCGTACCTCGATCTCCCAGCGTACGCAGCCCTTGCAGGCGGAGACGATGTGCAGGCGAGTGGGCTCCCCGGCTATCCCGCCGTCGGCGCGCTCTCCACGCTCAAGATGATGCAGGATGCCACGGAACTGGAATTCCTCGTCCACGGCGGCTACGAAGGTGACATTGATCGGCGCTGGCCTTTGAGCAAGATCGCGAAGGGCAAGCATGAAGGCGGCGAGGCATCCCTTATCGTCCGCCGCTCCGCGCCCATAAAGCCGGCCGTCGTGCAGTTCGGGGCGGAAAGGGTCAACCGTCATGCCGCTCGTCTGCACAGTGTCGAGATGGCCTTCCCAGATCAGTGTCCTGCCCGCCTGATCCCCCTTCAGCCGCGCGATAACGTTGGGGCGCCCCGGGAGTACTTCGTCCAACTCCACCTCGGCGCCCTTCTCGCGCAGCCACGCTGCCACATACGCCGCCATCGCGGCTTCCCCGAACCACGTTGCGGGGGCATCGGATGTGCGGAAGGCAGGATTGACGCTTGGGATGGCAATCAGGCTGGCCAGCAGGGAGGCAGCATCGGAAGAAGAAACAACGCCATCGCTATCGGGCATCTCGGCCAACTCCTCCTCCTTCGTGCCGCACGTACGCGGCCGTGGACGCTCACCCTGGCGAGGGCTCACGGCATCATTGCGCGGCACGGCGACGCCCGCAGCCGGGTCACCGATCACAACAAGATAGAGCGTTGCCTCAGCAAAGCCACCCCGCATCACTCGCGCGGGCGTAGCGCGGACCAGCCCGAACTCGTCGAACATTTCCTTCCCGTGCCTGTCCGGGATGAACAGGAAGCCGGATGGCAGAATGCGTGCACCGGTGGGTGCAAGTCTATCTACAGATGGATCTCTTCCGACCAGCTCAGTCCGATGTATGGACCGCTGGTGCCACCAATTCGTCGAACAAGCTGCGGGACGCGCCGTGTACTCGTCCGATATTGCCTGCCGAGGACGCTCCGAGGGGTTTGACTTCGCGTAGAAAGACGTTACGTTGGAGGCGGTTGGGCTACCTTTGTCGGGATGCCTTGCTGCGGGCATTGCCGGGAAGGTACTTGGTTAGCTAGCTGCGTTGTCCAGACAACCGTGGCTGGCTGCACGGGCAGGAGGCTATGACCGGAGCAATGACGTCCGGCCCCGACAAGCGTGCGGTGCCGGCGCATCCAGAGGCGAGTTCGGCGGCGTGGCGTCGAACCTCGCCAGGATTGCCGTCTGCCGGAGAGCTGGACCGATTCGGAACTTTCCCGGCCGGACGATCGTTACCCAATGCGACCGGCAAACCACCCCGCCTGCATTTCACCTTCCTGCCATCGCGAGTGCCCGCGCCTGTCATGAACTTGCGCAGTTGCTGCGGAACTCGCAACTCGAGCAGCAGCACCGGACGCGACTATGGATTGATATCATACCGTAACCAAGAGGGAGGAGCGCCATGAAGCGACGTGACTTTGCCAAGCTGGCCGGGGGAACTGGCCTCGCCGTCATGACCGGGCCGTGGCCCGTCAAGGCGGCCAACGCCTGGAGTCTTACGGCCTCCAGCGGAAAGCCGATCTATTTCCGAGGGTGGCAGTATAAGACCGATGTGGTGCAGTCCTTCGTCGATCGGTACAACAAGACGATGAGCGGGCACGTGGATTATGCGACCATCACGGGCGATTATCCATCCATAATGGAGCAAAAGCTGATTGCAGGTTCCGAACTTGATGTGTTGTACGGCAATCCTTCGCAGGCGGCGCGCTATTTCGACGGCGGCTGGGTGGCGCCCGCAGATGAATTGCCAAACTACGCCGAGATCAAGGCGGAGTTCCTGCCCAATCTGTGGGATGCCTGGACATACAAGGGTCACCTACTCGGTCTCTCCTACTTCGCTACCACGCGCGGTGCCATCCACGTCAACCTGAAAGCATATCAAGGTGCGGGGATGAGCGATAAGGATTTCCCGAAGACGTGGGACGACCTCTACGACCAGATTTTTGCCCTAAACGCCAAAGGCGTTAAAACACCGTTCCTCCCCCATTGGTTTTCCGAGTGGTACGGGATTTCATGGGCGTTCGTCTTCGAGGTGCTGAACCGCGGTGGCCACATCGCGGATGACAAGACCCACAAGCCACTCCTTACCACAAACAAAAACGACCTCGCCTACAAAACCCTCGCAGCATGGAAAAAGCTGTGGAACTCGAAGATGGTGCCAGCCGAGGTGCTGACCTACAACGAGGCGGCGTTCATCTACGCCTACGGCTCCGGCCGGTACGTCTTCAGTCCCCAGCAGCTTTACGATCTCGCGACGTTCAACACCAAGGGAAAATCGCAGATCGCCGGCTACGACGGTCTGCTGCCCGTCCAGGGGCAATCCTGGGGGCTGCTCGATTCCGCACTTTATCTAATAACCAAACGCAAACGGCCTCAACCGGTCACGGACGATGTGATGAGGTTCACGTCCTGGTATGGGTTCAAGGACAACTCTGGCCAGATTGCGGTAGCAAGCCGGTGGATGCAGCTATCAATGCTTTTTTCGGCCTACAAGTCGGTAATGGAAAGTCCGGACGCGGAGGCGCGAATCAAACAGTCCGTGGCCAGGCCCTCCGATGCCAGGGTGGTATTGGATCTTTACAAGGCGACGCCGTTCCCCTCCGCCATCTGGAAGGTGGCGTGGTCCGAGGAATACAACTCCTGGCTGAAAGAGTCCCTCGCAAACTTCCTGCTGCAGAATGGCGACATTGAGAGCTTCATCAAGTCGTCGAACGACAAGATTACGGCGCTAAACGAGAAATATGGCATCTGAGCGGATTCTGCCACTGCAGTCGGCAGAAGAAGCGGTTGCCACTGGCCGCAGGCGGCGCGCGCTCTCCGACACAGAGTTCGCGCTCGCTTTCGGCGTACCAGTGCTCGTCTTTCTGGTTCTGGTTGTTGCCTATCCGCTCGGCTATGCCGTGTGGATGAGCCTCCACCGCATCATGTTCTTTGGCGGCTACCGGAGCACCTTTGTTGGACTCCGAAACTTCGAGCGTGTACTGGTGGATGCCGGCTTCTGGTGGTCGAGTTGGGTGACGGTCAGGCTGACCGCCGAAGCGGTCGTTCTGACCATGCTGATCGGGCTTGGCCTCGCCCTCATGCTGAACCGGACGCGCGCCGCCCGAGGTCTTACTCGCACCCTCGTGTTTCTGCCCTGGTGCGTTTCGACCTACGGCGCGGGACTGATGTTCGCCTATCTGGCGCGAGGTCAGACCGGGCTCGGCACTTCGATTGCCTATGCTCTGGGCTATAGCCAACCGGTTGACCTGATGACCAGTGGGCTGGTGATCGAGGTATTGGCGGTCGGGGCGGCATGGACGATGGCGCCGCTGGTGGCATTCTTCTTATTGGCCAATCTGCAAACCATTCCGAAGCGGCTTTATGATCTCGCCGCGCTGGACCAGCTTTCCCCGCTCGAAACCTTCTGGCACGTGACGCTACCGCCGCTGCGCTACACGTTGTTCGTGTTTGCCTCCATTGTTACTGTCCTGACGATGAAGTTGTTCGACTTCGTATTTGTCATGACCGGCGGTGGACCGGGAACCGCCTCGGCGACGCTGACCTACCAAATCTACAAAATCAGCTTCGAGAATCTGGACCTTGGCTATGGCGCGGCGATGTCATTCTACCTGTTGTTCCTTATCATCGCCTCGACCTTGCTGCTTTATCTGGTGTGGGGACGGCGAGAGGTGCTGCGGTGAAGAGAACGGGCTTTCTGGCCGTCGCGCTGGTCGTGGCGTTGTTCTGGTCGCTGGTACCCATTTACTGGTTCTGTCGGATGGCGTTCCTGACGCCGCTGGAAATCCAGCATTACCCCTGGCCACTGATTCCCCACGCGCCAAATCCTGCCGCATTTTACAATATTTTCGGGTTCAGGTATGTTCTATCCGGAAATCTGGTGAGTCCGGCTTCCGGGCAGGCGGCGCAGATCATCCGCGGCCTCAAGGACAGCTTCCTGGTCAGTCTCATCGTGATGGTGGTCACCCTGGCCATCACGCTTCCCCTGGCTTACATGTTCGCGCGGATGGAATTCCGTTACAAGAACTCGCTGCTATTTGCGATCCTCTTCGCAGTCGCGCTGCCTCCGGTCTCCACACTCATTCCGTTCTACGCCATGTATGTCCGCCTTGGCTTGGCCGGCACCCTCAGCGGACTCGTGATCGTGGATCTGACCCTCACTGTGCCGTTCGTGACCTGGATGTTGATCGGCTACTTCCGCAATCTGCCTCCGATCGAGCGGCTTGCATGGATGGACGGCTATGGCAGGCTTGCGGCCTTCGTGCGCTTGGTTTTGCCCCTTGCACGCAGCGGCGTGGCGGTTGCCGCGGTCATCGCCTTCCTGTTTGCGTGGAACGAATTCACTTACGCGCTGGTATTAGTGAACGGGACCACCGCGAATACTCTGCCGACAGCGGTCTCGGGTTTTCTGCACCAGTATCCAGAGCCGGGTAATCTTGCTGCCTCGGTGCTCATCACGATTGTACCGCCGGCATTGGTGGCCTATTTTCTGCAGCGCCATGTGAGCGAGATGAACCTTGTGGATCCGGTGCGGTAGAGACGAAGAAGATGGCACGAATCGAGCTTCAGCAACTGCACAAGACATTCGGTAGCCTCGCCGCAGTCCAAGAGCTCGGTCTTGAGATCGCGGAAGGCGAGTTTCTGGTGCTGCTCGGGCCGTCAGGCTGTGGCAAGACGACGACGCTCAACATGATCGCGGGATTGGAGGCTCCGACTTCCGGCCGCGTGTTATTTGACGGGCGCGATGTCACCAAAGTCCTGGCATACCATCGGAATGTTGCTATGGTGTTCCAGTCGTCGCTGCTGTATCCGCATCTGAGCGCAAGGCGTAACATCGAGACCAGCCTGCGTCACAGTGGCCTGGGCCGCGCCGACCGGGATCGCCGCATCGCCGACGTGGTACGCATGCTCGAGATCGATCCGCTTCTGGACAAGCTACCAAGCCAGCTCTCCGGGGGAGAACGGCAACGCGTCGCCACTGCGAAGGCGATCGTGCGGGAGCCTGCGGCATTCCTGCTGGACGAACCGCTCTCTGCGTTGGACGCAGCATTGCGGCTATCCCTGCGTTCAGAGATCGCGAATCTGCAGAAGCGTTTGGGGACGACGACGGTGCTTGTCACCCATGATCAGATCGAGGCTATGACAATGGGCGATCGGATCGCTGTCATGTCCAATGGCCGACTGGAGCAGATCGGCACGCCGGACCAAATCTACAACGATCCCGCAACACTGTTTGTCGCTGGATTCCTTGGCGCGCCACCCATGAACCTGATTGCAGGCGAAGTCGAAGCAGGGTGCTTTCGCGGCATTGGGTTCTCCCTGCCCGTCACAGCACCGACCGGGCCTGCCACTCTGGGTGTGCGCCCGCAGGACGTGCGCGTGGTGGCGTCCGAGGTGCAGGGGGCGCTCGTCGCTCGGGTATTCGCGCTCGAGCACCTTGGCCGCGAATCGGTTCTCATCGTGGAAGCTGATAAATCAACGAAGCTGCGCGTGCTCGTGCCGCCCAGTTTTGGAGCGCGTGTTGGTGAGCGGCTGTTTCTGGCTGCCGACCCGGAACGCTGCCTGCTGTTCGGCGCCGAAGGCATGCGTCTTCCTTTGCACCCGGCAGTTCCGGGCTAGTTCCCCATGACGGGCCCTTTCGACGTGATTGTCGTGGGAGCGGGTGCTGCAGGCGCCGTGCTGGCTGCCCGGCTCACTGAGGATGCGCGTTGCCGCGTGTTGCTGTTGGAGGCAGGGCCGGATTACCGTGGCGGCGAGCAGCCGCCAGAGATGACCAGCCTGAACCCGTTCAACCTGCTGCTCCCCGAGGATTTCCAACAACGCTATATGTATCCGGACTTGATGGCCCGCCGTACCGTGCGGCAGCAGCCACGCATCTATTGGCGGGGCAAGGGAATGGGCGGCAGTACCGCGGTCAACGGCATCATCGCCATCCGCGGAGCGCTGCACGCCTTCGATCATTGGGAAGACCTCGGTTGCAAGGGATGGTCGGGCACAGACCTACTGCCGTATTTCATGCGTCTGGAATCCGATTCGGCCGTCCTGTCATCGTTCCACGGAACCGGCGGGCCGATCCCGGTGTATCGCGCGCCGGTGGCAGCCTGGGGGCCAGTAGATCGCGCGTTGCGCGAGGCCGCTCTGGCTTTGGGACATCCCTGGTGTGACGACTTGAACGCACCGACCGCTCATGGCGTCTGTGCCTACGCGATCAATGCGCACAATGGCAGGCGCGTCTCCACGAACGATGCATATCTCGAGCCGGCACGCTCGCGCGCCAATCTCATCATCCTGGGCCAGACGACGGTGGACCGAGTGTTGTTTGATGGCCGGCAGGCAGTCGGCGTGCGGACACTGGGGCCAGAAGGAGAGCAGGATTTCCGTGCCAATCTGGTGGTGCTGTCCGCGGGCGCAATCCATACCCCTCCGATCTTGCAACGGTCGGGCATAGGGCCGCCGGCGCTCCTCGCGCGGTTCGGCATTCCGGTTCTGGCCGATCTTCCCGTGGGGGAAGGATTCTTCGATCATCCGTTTGTGCGACTGGAATTGAAGCTGAAACCGGCATTGCGTGCAACGGATCCGAATGCGCGGCATACCAACTGCTGTGTGAAGTTCAGCTCGGGTCTCGCCGGTGCAGCCCCGCAAGACCTGCTGATGGTTTCGATGAATCACGGGGGTGTCGGGGTACGGCAGGATATGGCTCAGTTCGGGGAAGCCGGGTTGCACGTCATGCTGGTGGAAGCGAGGAGCCGCGGCACGGTTCGGCTGCGCAGTACCGATCCGCAGCATCAGCCCATTGTCGACGAGAATATGCTTTCCCACCCCTTCGACCTTGCGCGCATGCGCGTTGCTGCTCGTCATCTTGGGAAAATCGGCTCCCATCCGGCAGTGCAACAGATCTGTAAAGAAGTGCAGCTTGGCAACACGGGGCGACCGCTCAAGGATCTGCTGGAGGCTGACGATAATGCAATCGACGATTGGCTTCTGACGGATTGTTCGGACGGACAGCACGGTGCCGGTAGCTGTTCCATGGGGCCGCCGGACGCGAATGATGGGCAGAGTGTCGTAGATCCGGATTGTCGGGTACGCGGTCTGGACGCGCTATACCTGGTCGACGCCTCGATCATGCCGGCTGACTGCCAGGCCAACACGAATCTGACCACCATTATGATTGGGGAAAAACTCGCCGAGCAGCTCCGCAATCAGCTCGCAAGGTCTGATCCGCAGGGTCGGTTTGCTCATCGCAGCGCCGGCGCTTACTGCAACCCATAACCCGGAATTTCCCAGTTATCCGTGGCCCGACACGGGTCTCGCGGTTTATTGAAGCCCGCGATTCATGCTCTCCGACGATCCCGCCTCGGGCGATCGCGGACTGCGATCGAGATCCCATGATGGCCGGGGCGGAAAGCGCCGACGGACCTCGATGCGTGGCCGTCAGTGGCGCACGTTGCATGGTCGAGCTCCGAGGCATCGGATTAAATCCTACCCGGTAACAGGGGGCCCGATCATGCGATCGACCCAGCAGCTCAGCATCACTCTGCCCATCGACATGGCTGACATGGTCAAGGCCAAGGTGGCAGCGGGCGAGTATGCGTCAGAAAGTGAGGTTATTCGGGACGGCGTGCGGATCCTGGCGGCCCGCGATCGGGCTCTTGAGGGATGGTTGCGTGATCAGGTCGTGCCGGCGGCCGAAGCTCTGAGAGGCTGAGCCGAAACGGATACCCAACGAAGGATCGAGTCATCTCAGTTGGTTAGCGGTATAGGTTGCGTGATCCGGT
>JASHOF010000113.1 GCA_030041255.1 Acetobacteraceae bacterium | reverse complement strand
CTTAGGATCATAGCCCATGAGACCCGGCGCTACCGGACAATCCGAAGCCTGCACGAGGTTGTTGAAGCCGATGTCAACCATTACGTTGCGGTTCAGCGCGTAGCCAACCGCTCGCCGCACCCGCGGGTCATTCAGGGGCGGGATCTCCTCGGTGAAGCCGACGTAGGCAAGCTGCCCGCTGAGATTCGCGCCGGTATAAACCTTATAGCTCTTATCCTTCGCCAGCGCCGCTGCATCCTGCAGCGACGGCTCGGCGAAGTTCGCTTCGCCGGTACGGAGCGCCGCCATGCGCGCCGGCCCTTCCGGGATGACCCGGAAAATCAGGCGATCGGCGTAGGGTGGACCCGAATTATTTACCAGCGGATCGTCGTTCGTGTAGTCGGGGTTGCGGGCGAGGACGAGCTGGTTATTGCGGTCCCAGGAGACGAATTTCCAGGGACCGGTGCCCACAGCAGTGAAGGTACTACCATGCACGCTGCTCGGGCAGATCATCAGCGCCAGCGGATTGGCCAGGAAGTGGAGCAGGGGGGAATACGGCTTGTTCAGTTTGATCGTCAGCGTATCGCCGTCAACCGCCGTGGAGGCAATCTCGCCGTAGGAGGAGGCGTTCGGACTTGCGGTCGCCGGCGCGATGACGCGGTCGATGTTCCACTTCGCCGCTGCTGCATTGAATATTGAGCCGTCTTGGCATTTCACGTCGCGAATTTTCAAGGTGAAAGTCTTGGCATCGTCACTCGCTTTCCATTCCGATGCCAGCCCGGGATGCAGTTCCCCGTTCGCATCCATCGTCAGGAGGGTATCGTAGATCTGCGTCATGACCTGCAGGGAGATCGTCGTCGAAACGCGCGCCGGATCAAGGCTGTCCGCGTCCTGCGCGCGGGCGAAGATGATCTCCTTGCTGCTGCCGGCAGCCTGGGCGGCACCGACGCACAGTATCATACCAAACGCCGCGAGTACAGCTGGCCGGCAAATTTCCGCGATGCCGGACCGACCGGCTATTCTTGCGCCTCTTACCGAAAGCCGCAGTCTCAGCATTGATTCCCTCCCTCGCATTCGGCGTGATGATACCCCGCCTTTAGCCGCTTCGTCCGAAGTGCGTCGGCAGAAAAGGCGACGCTTGAGAAAGTGACACGATAGGCTACGTCGATATGGAAGAGTCGCCTTGCATCGGCGCGGCGCGATCGGAACTGGCACGCCTTGGCAACGAAGTCATTTCCCGTTCGCACAGCCCGTCCACCGTCGTCGATCGGCAGATCTCATAGCCTAAACGACACTAATTAGATGCCGCGCCTCTGGGCGTGTCAAGGCCCGCCTCAATGGTGTGTCCGTAGCAGACGATATGGCCGGTTTAGGTAGCACACGAACTGTCCGGTAGCGGGTTCCCGACCGGGAGGTTGGGAAGATGCGCCGGACGGCAGCCCGCCAGGGTGTTCGTATGCTGAGGTTCGTGGATGTGTTTGGCCGCTGGGAGGGGTCTGAGTTGAGCCAGCTGGAGGCGACGGAGTTGCTTGGCATGGGGGAGCGGACATTTCGTCGCTGATGCCGCCGTTAGGAGGAGGAAGGCGAAGTGGGCCTGCTGGACCGTCGGATCGGCAAGGCTTCGGGCAAACGGGTTCTGGTGGATCACTGTGAGGAGGTGGAAGGGCTGTATCGGACGCGTTATCAGGGTTTCACGGCGCGGCACTTCCACGAGCACCTGGTGCGGGACCACCGGTTCGCATGGAGCTACAGTTGCACGAAGGCATTCCTGCAGAGCCGCAGTTTGCTGCCGAAGGCGCCGCGGCGCGGTGCGCACCGACGCAAGCGGCCGCGCCGTCCGTTGCCTGGGATGATGTTGCATCAGGACGCGTCGCGATATGCGTGGCTGCCGGGGGAACCTCCTCTCGACTTGGTGGTGACGATGGACAATGCGACGAATGAGATCTATTCGGCGTTGCTGGTCGAGGAAGAAGGCACGGCTTCGACATTTCGGGCGTTGCTGGAGGTGTTCGGCCGTCACGGCCTGCCGCTGAGCCTGTATACCGATCGCGGCAGCCATTACTTTCATACTGCCGAGGCGGGCGGCAATGTGGCTCGCGGCCAGCCGACGCAGGTCGGCTGGGCGCTGGCACATCTCGGTGTTGAGCACATTGCGGCGTATTCGCCTCAAGCACGTGGCCGCTCAGAGCGTTTGTTCCAGACCTTGCAAGATCGCCTGCGGAAGGAGTTGGCGCTGGCGGGCATCAGGACGATAGATGAAGCGGACGCCTGGCTGCGCGGCACCTATATACCGGCGCACAACGCACGGTTCGCGGTGAAGGTGGAGCAGGAGGGCAGCGCGTTTGTCGCGGTGCCGGAGCTGGACCTGAGGGAGGTCCTGTGCGTGGAGGAAGAGCGTGTGGTCGGCAACGACAACTGTGTGTCGTTCCTCAACCACAGGCTACAGATTCCGCAGAGTCCACTGCGTGCGCACTTCGTCAGGGCGACGGTGCGGGTGCATCAATACCCTGACGGTGGGCTGGCGATCTTCCACGACAGGCTCTGCCTGGGCCGTTACGACGGCAACGGGAGGCCGCTTGGCGCACCGCCGCCGGATCATCACGAGAGCAAGACCGTCGTAGCCCCCCTCCGTCAGCCTGGCGCCGTGCTCGAAGCCGTCAAGGACGCTGCGCGTCGCGACGCGGTGGCCTCGCGAAAGGCGATGCCCTTCTTGACAGCTCCTGCGAGCGGCACGCACCCACATCGCAGGTCGGCTCCGGGAGATGGGCCTCACAGTCCCACCAGGAAATGGCCGTCGGAGACACCGCTCCTCCGTCGAACGAAACAGCAACGAGCGGCCACATGATGTGTCACCTAAACCGGCCAAGTTACTGATCAGTCAGTAATATAGGCTACACTTGGCGCACGGAAGAATGACCTAACCAGCTTGGGATTTGCCTGGACACCCAGTAAGTCTGCCTCGATCCGATCTTGCAAATTCTCACCGATGGCGAGCGGGTTCTTGGCGGTGCCCGTGCGCTTTACATAGCTCCACACGAACTCGTCTGGGTTCAACTCGGGAGCA
>JASHOF010000112.1 GCA_030041255.1 Acetobacteraceae bacterium | reverse complement strand
CCGCGCCGGCGGCGGGCTTCCGGGCGGCGATCTGACCCCGCGGCGCCTGGCTGCGATCGGCATCGGCGTCATCGTCCTGGCCTGGCTGGCCAGCGGCATCTACATCGTGCAACCAGACCAGAAGGGCGTGGTGCTGCGCTTCGGCGCCTTTGTCGGCACCACCTTGCCCGGCCTCAACTATCATCTTCCCTGGCCGATCGAGAGCGTGCTGCTGCCGGCCGTGACCCGCATCAACCGCGTCGAGATCGGCTATCGCTCCGGCATCCTGCAACCGAACGGCGCCACGGAGGCGCAGGAAGTGCCGGCCGAAGGTCTGATGCTGACCGGCGATCAGAACATCGTCGATATCAATTTCACGGTCTTCTGGCGCATCCGCAACCCCCGCGACTATCTGTTCGACATTCGCGATCCGGCCGCGTCGATCAAGGCAGTGGGCGAAAGCGTGATGCGCGAGGTGGTCGGGCACAATCCGATCGAGCCGCTGCTGACCACGGCACGCTTCGCGATCGAGACCCAGGTGCGCCAGCACATGCAGGATATCCTTGATCAGTACGCAGCCGGGGTCGAGATCACCGAGGTCCAGCTCCTCAAGGTCGATCCGCCGCCGGAAGTGATCGATAGCTTCCGTGACGTGCAGCGCGCCGGCACCGATGCGGACCGTGCCCGCAACACCGCCGATGCCTACCGCAACGACATCGTGCCACGGGCGCACGGCGATGCGGCGCGCATCGTCGCCGAGGCAGAGGCCGCCAAGGCGGCCGAGATCGCCAACGCGAACGGGGAGGCCGAGCGTTTCCTCTCCGTGCTCGCCGCCTATCGCGACGCCAAGGCGATCACCCTGCAGCGGCTCTATATCGAGACCATCGAAACCGTGCTCGAGCACGCCCATACCGTTGTGCTCGGCAGCGGGTCGGCCCAGGTCCTGCCGCTGCTGACGCTGCCGGCCACCCCTGGCCATCCGCCGCCGGCCCTGTCCCCGGCCACTTCGGCGCCGCCAACCGCGTCAGCATCGAAGACGGCGCCATGAACGCGAGAAGCTGGACCCTGGCCGGGCTCGTCGTGGTGCTGCTGGTCATCGCCGTAAGTTCGCTCTTCACCGTGCAGCAGACCGAGCAAGTGCTGATCACCCAGTTCGGCCGGCCGGTCCGGATCATCACCAAGCCCGGCCTGCACACCAAGATCCCGTTCGTCCAGGGGGTGATCTCGTTCGACCGGCGGCTGCTCAACTACGAACTGCCGAGCGAGGAAGTCATCCTCGGCGACCAGCAGCGGCTGGTGGTGGACGGGTTCGCCCGTTTCCGCATCACTGACCCGCTGCGCTATTACCAGTCGGTCGGAACCGCGATGGAGGCGATCGACGCCAGGCTCGGTTCGACCCTCGGCTCCTCGTTTCGTCGGGTGCTGGGCCAGGAAACCCTTCCGGCCGTGTTGTCGACCGCACGCAACCGGATCATGAGCCAGATCCGCACCGAGGTGAACACGGCGATGCAGGGCTTCGGCATCACCATCGAGGATGTGCGGATCCGCCGTGCCGACCTGCCGGAAGCGAACACCGAGGCGGTACTGGGGCGGATGAAGTCCGAGCGCGAGCGGGTCGCGGCGCTGGTCCGCGCGCAGGGCATCCAGGCCGCGACGGTGATCCGTGCCGACGCCGAACGCGAGCGCATCGTGCTGCTGGCGGACGCGAATGCGAAGGCGACCGCGCTGAAAGGCCAGGGGGCGGCGCAGGCGACAACCATCCTGGCCAGGGCGTATAGCCAGGACCCGAACTTCTTCAAGATCTGGCGGACCCTCGAAGCCTACCGGCGGGGCCTTGCGAACAGCAGCACGGAACTGCTGCTCAGCCCGGCAAGCCCGCTTCTCCGCTATCTCAGTGTTCCGCCCGAGCCTGCCAGCCCGACGGACACGCATTGAGCGAGGTGCGTTGGCGCTCAGCCACCCGATGCCCGGCTTGCGCTTGCCGCCGGGTGGCGCGGCGGCGCACAATCAGCACAGGAAGGGTTCGGCATCCGGGCGATGCCACCTCGGAAGGACATCAGAATGCTCAGGCTTAGATGGATTTTGCATGGCGGGGCAATCGGAGCGGTCTGGCTCTGTCTCCTCTTGGTCGGTCTTCCCGCCGCGTTTGCCGACGGCCCGCCGGCGCCGCCCAGTTTCGCGGATCTGGCTCAGAAATTGCTGCCTGCCGTCGTCAATGTTGCCAGCACCGAGGCGCCGGCGCCTTCGGAATCGCCTCCTGGCGGCCTGCCGCAACTGCCGCCCGGTTCTCCGTTCGAGAAATTCTTCCACGACTTCATGAACCACGATCACGGCGGCGGCGGCGGCAGTGCGCCGGCTACGCCCGAGCGGCTGGAAAGCCTTGGTTCCGGCTTCATCATCGACCCCTCCGGCTTGATCGCCACCAACAACCACGTCATTGCCGGGGCAACGTCGGTCACGGTCACTCTGCATGACGGCACGATACTGCCCGCCACGATCGTCGGCCGCGACGAGCGGATGGACCTCGCCCTGCTCCGGGTGCACGCATCCGGGCCGCTGCCCGCGGTTCAATTCGGCGATTCCGACACCGTCCGGATCGGCGACTGGGTGCTGGCGATCGGCAATCCGTTCGGCCTCGGCGGCACCGTCACAGCCGGGATCGTCTCGGCGCGCGGGCGGAATCTCAACGAAGGCCCGTACGACGACTTCATCCAGACGGACGCGCCGATCAATCGCGGCAATTCCGGCGGGCCGCTGTTCGACATGCAAGGCCAGGTCATCGGCATCAACACCGCCATCTTCTCACCATCCGGTGGCTCGATCGGCATCGGCTTCTCGATCCCCTCCAACCTTGCCAGGCCCGTGCTCGCCCAACTGCAGAAATACGGGCACCCGCGGCGCGGCTGGCTTGGTGTGCGGATCCAGGAAGTCACACCTGATATCGCCGCGAGCCTCGGCCTCAAGCCGCCCTCCGGGGCTCTCGTCGCCGGGGTGAATGCGGGCGGGCCGGCAGACAAGGCAGGGCTGAAGACCGGCGACGTCATCCTGACCTTCGCCGGGCATGCCGTGAAGGACATGCACGCGCTGCCGTTGATCGTTGCCGAGACGTCCATCGGTGCCACGGTGCCCGTGGACGTGTGGCGGAACGGCAAGGCGGAAACGTTGCAGGCCGTCGTCGGTGAACTGCCGCCGGAGGCAGAGCTGGCAACCAATGAACCCCAACACCCGGCAGCCCCGGCCGAGACCGCGATCTCCTCGCTCGGCCTCAGCCTCGCGCCCGTTTCGGGCGCGCTGCGGGACAAGTACCATCTCGGCGCCGGTCAGAAGGGTGTCGTCGTGACGGAAGTCAGCCCGGGCGGTCCCGCCTCGCAGAAAGGGCTCAAGCCCGGCGACGTCGTGCTCGAGGTGCAGCAGCAGGAAGTCAACACGCCGGCCGAAGTCCTCGACCGGCTCGATGCCGTGCGGCGGGAAGGCCGCCCCTCGGTGCTGATGCTCATTCAGCGTGGCAACGAAATGAACTGGGTGCCGCTGCCGCTCGGCGGCTCCGGCAAAGTCGCGCCCGGCTGAGCGGCGCGACATCCATGGCGCCCCGCGTCGATCCGGTCAGCTCCGATCCATCCCAGCCGCCGAAAGCCGCCGTCGTCGTCATCGGCGGCGGCATCATCGGCACCGCCACCGCATTCTTCCTCGCCCGCAAGGGAATTGCGGTCGCCCTCTGCGAGAAGGGCGAGATCGCGGCCGAGCAGTCCAGCCGCAACTGGGGTTGGTGCCGCAAGATGGGGCGCGATCCGCGGGAAATCCCGCTCATCATCGAGGCGCTGCGTCTCTGGCCCGAGCTGAACACATTGACCGGCAGAGAAACCGGCTTTCGCCAATGCGGCATCGTCTATCTTTGCAAGACGAAAGAGCAATTGGCGAAGCGCGAGGCCTGGCTCGAGGTGGCGCGGCCGTACCAGATCGGAAGCCGCCTGCTCTCCAGCGCCGAACTCGGCAGCGTGTTGCCCGACCTGAAAGGAAGCTGGGCAGGCGGGCTCTTCACGCCAACCGACGGGCGTGCCGAACCGACCAAGGCGGCGCCCGCCATTGCCGAAGCGGCGCGCCAGCACGGCGCCTCCGTTCTTACCCGCTGCGCCGTGCGCGGCATCGAGACGAAGGCCGGGCGCATCAGCGGCGTGGTCACCGAGATGGGCCCGATCGCCTGCGAATCGGTGGTGCTCGCAGGCGGGGTCTGGTCGCGCCTCTTTCTCGGCAATCTCGGCCTGCGCCTGCCGCAACTCAAGGTGATTTCGGCGGTGATGCGCACCGAAAAGCTCGACGGCGGCCCTGAAGTCTCCGCCGCCGGCGAAGGTTTCGGCTATCGCAAGCGCCTGGATGGCGGCTACACCATCGCCAACTGGAGCAACAACCGTTTCGACATAACACCGGACGCGATCCGCTTTTTCCCCGACTTCCTCCCCGCCCTCAGGTTGCAGCGTGACTCGCTCCGCCTCAGGATCGGCTCCCGCTTCACCGAGGAATGGAAAACGCCCCGCCGTTGGGCACTCGACAAACCGACACCCTTCGAGCATGTCCGCACGCTCGACCCGGAGCCGGATCAGGTCATCCTCGATCAGGCGAAGGAAAATGCCGCCGCCGCCTTCCCGGCTTTCCGCGACATGCGCATCGCCGAGCGCTGGGGCGGGGCGATCGACGTCACGCCGGACGCCGTGCCGGTGATCTCCTCGGTCGAGAAAGTGCCGGGCCTCTTCGTCGCAACCGGCTTTTCCGGACACGGCTTCGGCATCGGTCCCGGAGCCGGACTGTTGATGGCAAATCTCGTCAGCGGGGAAACCCCGGTGGTCGATCCGACGCCATTCCGCTTTTCGCGCTTTGCCGACGGCTCCCGCCCGAAGCCTTCGCCTCTCGTCTGAACCCGCCGGCCAGATCGGAGAAGAGCAAAAAAGGGCGGGACGCCGGGCCGTCCGGGTTGTAGGCTCCGCCGCCACAGCGGATGCGGAGGCGCCATGCGCGTGGTCGTGATGGGCGGGGGCGTGGTCGGCGTCACCACCGCATACCAGCTTCTGCGCGACGGTCACGAGATCGTCCTGATCGAACGCCAGCCCGAGGTCGCATCCGAAACGAGCTTCGGCAACGCGGGCATGATCGCGCCCGGGCATTCGTTCGCCTGGTCTTCGCCGAGGGCACCGCTCATTCTTCTGAAATCGCTCGTCCTGCCCAACCAGGCGCTGCGCTTCCGCCCTTCGGCGGATCCGAGACTCTGGTCCTGGTCGCTCTTGTTTCTCGCCCAGTGCACCGCCGAGCGTGCGGCGCGCAACACGCGCGTCAAGCACCGCATTGCCGCCTATTCGCAATCGGTCCTCAAAGAGACGCTCGCAGCGGAGGCGATCAGCTACCACAGGAACACGGCCGGCATCCTCTATTTTTATCGCACCGAACGATCCCTCTCCCGCGGCGTCGCCCACATGCAGATCCTCGCCGGATGCGGCCAGCAGATGTCGGTGCTCGATCGTGCCGGCGTCATCGCGCTCGAACCGGCACTCGCGTCGGGCCCGGCGATCGCCGGCGGCATCCATTGCCCGACGGACGAAACCGGAGACTGCCGGCTTTTCACCCGCGCCCTTGCCGAAATCTGCCGCACGCGCGGGGCCGAGATCAGGACCTCGACCGCCATCGAGCGGATCACGGTGGAGGGCGACCGGGTCAAGGGGGTGGCGACGTCGGCAGGCACCGTACAAGGCGATGCCTACGTGCTGGCGCTCGGCTGCGAAAGCCCGCGCCTCGCGCGCCCGATCGGCCTTAATCTGCCGGTCTATCCGGTCAAAGGCTACGCGCTCACCATTCCGGTCGGCAATCATCGCGCCCCGCCCAGGGTCGGCGCGATCGACGAGGACAACCTCGTCGCCGTTACCCCCTTCGGCGATCGCGTGCGCGTAACCGCAACCGCCGAGATCGCGGGTTACGATACCTCGCACCGCCCGGCAGATTTCGCGCACATGAAGAACGTCGTGCGCGAGCTATATCCGGACGGCGCGGATTACGAGCGGGCAGAAATGTGGGCCGGGCTCAGGCCGATGACGCCCTCCAACCTGCCCATTCTCGGGCCGAGCAAGGTGCGGAATCTCTTTCTCAATACCGGCCATGGCCATATCGGCTGGACGATGTCGCACGGCACGGCGCGCATCACCGCGGATCTGATCGCCGGGCACGAGGCGGCGATTCCGCTCGCTGCATGAGGGAGGAAACCATGTCCGAGGCAATGCTCCGCCCAACCTGCCAGGATCTGGGCGTGCTTCCCTGCACGCTCGACGAAGGGGTCGCCGCGCGCGCAGCGATCGGGCTTATCGTGCTGGCAACCGACCAGACGATGGAGCACGAGTTCCGCGCCCTTGTGCGGCTTGCCGGGGTCGGGCTCTACGTGGCCAGGCTTTACAACGATTCCCAGATCACCCCTGAAACGCTGCGGGCGATCGCGCCCCGCATCGCGCCCGCGACCGCGCTGCTCCTGCCCGGACTCAGGCTCGATGTCGTGGCGTTCGGCTGCACCTCGGCCAGCATGGTGCTCGGCGAGGCGGCGGTGTTCGCGGAGATCCGCAAGGTGCGGCCGGAGGTTCAGTGTTCCACGCCCGCTACGGGGGTGTTTGCCGCCTTCCGCGCGCTCGGCGCACGGCGGGTCGGCGTGCTGACGCCCTACGCGCCGGACGTGAACAGGGCCGTCCGCGCATACATCGAGGGCCGCGGAACGGAAGTCGCAGCGTTTGCGACCTTCGACAAGCCGGACGATCGCGAGGCGGCGCGGATCGACGCACGCTCGATCAAAGAAGGCATCAAGGCGCTCTCTCGTTCCACCGCGCTCGATGCGGTGTTCGTTTCCTGCACTTCTCTCCGCCTGGCCGGGATCGTTGCCGAGGTCGAGGCCGAGACCGGAGTTGCCGTCACTTCGAGCGATCACGCCCTCGCCTGGCACACGCTCAGGCTCGCCGGCATTGAAGACCCGATCCCGGGGGCCGGGCGGCTCTTCATGCTCTGACAGTCAAGACGCGAGCAATTTTCCCCAAGCGTCCGACCCTGCGCCGTCGTAATCCTGCGCAATGCCAACGCGCCGCCTCGCCTGGGAGTGGATCAGCCTCGCCGGCCGGGAAGACCTCGTGCTGCGGTCGGAAGACGACGCCATCATCGCCGAGGGAGAAGTTTCCGGCACGATCGAGGGCCGGCCGATCCGGCTCGCCTATCGCATTGCCTGCACGTCGCAATGGCAGTTTCGCTCGGCCGACCTCCATCTTGCGCTCGATGCGGAAAGCCGCACCTGCCGCCTGTTGCGCACCCCCGAGAACGCGTGGGAAGTGGATGCGCTGCCGCGCCCCGACCTCAAGCATTGCAGCACGATCGACATCATGGTGACCCCGCTCACCAATACGCTGCCGATCCGGAACCTTGCCTTCGTTCCCGGCAAGCCGGTGCGGCTCAGCGTCGCCTATGTGCCGGTGCCCTCGTTCGAGGTCGTGCCGCGCGAGCAGGAATATACGCTGCTCTCGCCGGGTCTGTTCCGCTATCGCAGCATCGAGAGCGATTTCACCGCCGAACTCGAAGTGGACGGCGAGGGCCTCGTCCAACGCTACGGCGATATCTGGCGCCGCGCCTGATCCGCCCCTTGCGTCTTCGGGCCGGCATGGCAAGGTCCGGGCGAAAGGAACCCCAACATGCCTGAGGGACGCCTCTTGATCGGCACGCGCCGCCATTCTTCCTGGAGCATGCGCGGCTGGCTCGCCGTCCGCCTGGCCGGGCTCGATGTGAGCGAGGAAGTGGTTCGCCTGACCGGAAGCAGTACCCCGGAAGTGAAGGCGCGCTCGCCCTCGGGCCTGGTTCCCTATCTCCAGCATCAGGGCATCGCGATCTGGGAAACTCTGGCCATTGCCGAGTACTGCGCCGAGCTTTTCCCCGCACTCTGGCCGAAAGAGCGGGCAGCGCGCGCACACGCCCGCGCGATCGCGGCCGAGATGCACGCCGGCTTTGCGGCGCTGCGTTCCGCGATGCCCATGTATCTCGATCGCCACCATCCCGGGCGCGGCCGCACGCCCGCCGCCCTCGCTGATATCGCGCGGATCGAGGCGCTCTGGCGGGATACACGCAAACGGTTCGCAGGCGGCGGCCCTTATCTCTTCGGCGCTTCCTTCACCGCGGCCGATGTGATGTACGCGCCGGTCGTCACCCGCTTCCTTACCTACGAGCCGGAAATCTCCCCCGATACGCGGCTCTATTGCGAAGCCGTGCGGGCGCATCCGCTGATGCAACAGTGGTACGACGAAGCGGCGAAGGAACCGGAGGACTGGCGAATCACCAGGTTCGAGGCGGAGCTTGCATGAACACGGCGCTCGCCCTCGATCATGTCGGTATCGCCGGGCCGGATCTCGGCGCGCTGGGCACGACCTACGAGCGGCTCGGCTTCGCGCTGACGCCGATCGCGCGGCATTCCGGCAGGAAGACGCCCGAGGGTCCGATCGTTCCCTTCGGCACCGGAAACCGCTGCGCGATGCTGCGGGACGGATATGTCGAATTGATCGCTGTCGTCGATGCGGAAAGTTTCACCAACTCGCTCGAATTCTCGCTCGCGCGCTACGCCGGGCTGCATATCCTCGCACTCGGCATCGACGACGAGGAGGCCAACCTCGCGCGCATGCGCACGGGAGGAGTGAAAATTCCCGGCATCGCCTATCTCGAGCGGCCGGTGGACGATGCGGATCCCGCCGGACTCAGGGCACGCTTCGCCCGCCTGCTGCTGCCCGACGCACCGGAAGGCCGCATCTTCCTGATCCGGCATCTGACCCCGGAAGCGATCTGGCAGGAGCGCTTTCTGTCCCATCCGAACCATGCGGCGGGCCTGGCCGAGGTTGTCCTGGTCACCACTGCACCGGCCGAGAGCGCAGCGCGTTTCTCGCTTCTTTCCGGCCGCCCGGTGGCGCCTGATCCCGCCGGCGGGTTCGTGCTCAACCTGCCCCGCGGTCAGGTCCGCATCCTCCCACCCGAGTCGCTGCCGGCAGTTTTCCCAGGCACCGCCATCCCCTCGCTGCCCTTCATCGCCGGGATCACGATCACGACCGACGACGCCAACACGGCCATCCGGCGCTTGCTGGACGAAAACAAGATCGCGCACCAGGAACTGGCGGGCGGCATCCTGGTCGATTCCGCTGCGGCCGGGGGAGCTGCCCTGCTTTTCCGGCCGGCGTGATGGTGCGTCCGCCCCACAAGGCGAGTTGACAAGCATCCTCCGCCGGGCGGCAAAGGCGGATGCCGCTGGCCGAATTCTTTCCCGCGCTCGCCGCCCTCGCGCAGGTGCTGCTGATCGACCTCGTGCTCGCGGGCGACAATGCCGTGGTGGTGGGTCTCGCCGTCGCCGGTTTGGAGGAACGGCGGAAGCGGCAGGCGATCGCGCTCGGCGTCGGCGCTGCAGCGGCACTCAGAATCGGCTTCGCAGTGGCAGCGCTCGGGCTGCTCGAGATCATCGGCCTCCAGCTCGCTGGCGGGCTTCTTCTGCTCTGGGTCGCCTGGAAGAGCTTTCGTGAGTTTGCCGCGTACCGTCCGGCTCAGGCGAGGCCGGCCAAGAGCAGGCCGCGCAGCATGAAAGGCGCGATCGCGAAGATCATTCTCGCCGATCTCTCGATGAGCCTCGACAACGTGCTGGCGGTCGCCGGCGCCGCGCGCGAGCATCCGTGGGTGATGGCGTTCGGGCTCGCGCTCTCGGTGCTGCTGATGGGGGTTGCCGCAGACCTCGTTTCCCGGCTTCTCGAGCGGCGCCGGTGGGTGGCATGGATCGGGCTCCTGATCGTGCTCACCGTCGCGCTCAGGATGATCTGGGAGGGCTCCTTCCGGGTCGCCGGGCATCTCGCCTGAACGGCTGCCCACCGCGTAGGAAAAAAGCCGATGCGCCTGATCGATATTTCCGTGCCGCTCGAGGCCGGCATCGCGAGCGATCCGCCGGACATGCTGCCCCAAATTCAGTATCTCGACCATCGCACAACAGCACCAGGCATGGCCGCCTACGTGGGAACAGGCCTCGAGGCATTTCCCGACGGCAACTATGCCGCGGTCGAGCGGTGCACGATTAGCACCCACAACGGCACCCACGTCGATGCGCCCTGGCACTATTCCCCGACCTCCAACCATGCCCTCAAGCCGGGCGGGGAGCCGGCGCCGCGCATCGACGAGTTGCCGCTCGAATGGTTCTTCCAGCCGGCGGTGAAGCTCGATTTCCGCCATTTCGAGGACGGCTACGTCGCCGGCCCCGCCGATCTCGAGGCCGAACTGAAAAGGATCGGGCATCGGCTGGCGCCGCTTGAAATCGTCGTCGTCAATACGGCCGCCGGTCGGCGCTACGGCGAGGAGGACTATATCCATCGCGGCTCCGGGGTGGGGCGCGCCGGCACGCTATGGCTTCTCGAGCAGGGTGTGCGTGTCGTCGGCACCGACGCATGGAGTTGGGATGCGCCGTTCTCGGCCACCCGCCGGAGGGTCGCGGAGACGGGTGATGCGAGCCTGATCTGGGAAGGCCATCGTGCCGGGCGCGAGATCGGCTATTCGCAGATCGAGAAGCTGCACAATCTCGAAGTGCTGCCGGCGGACGGTTTCCGCATCGCCTGTTTTCCGGTGAAAGTGCATCGAGGATCGGCCGGCTGGACCCGCGCGGTCGCGATCCTGCCCCAGGGCGTGTAACGCACCTGGCCCGGGGTTGTACTCGCCGCCATCGCCGCTGCTGGACTTCTGCGAGCCTCGCCACCTGCGCCGGGCTGCGACATGGGGTAGCCGCCTGCCCGCAGACCGGCTAGGACGCATCCATTCTGGAGGGATTCGGAACCATGCCCGTCAACCTCTCGATCAAGAATGCGCCTGACGACGTGGTCCAGCGTCTGCGGGAGCGCGCGGAGCGGCATCACCGGTCCCTGCAAGGCGAGTTGATGGCGATCATCGAGGCTGCGGTCCGCGAGGAGCATCCCTCCACTCCAGCCGGCATTCTCGCCGAGATCCGCCGGCTCGGGCTCAGCACGCCCAGCGAGGCCGCAGCCATTGTCCGCGCCGACCGCGACGCCCTCCGTTAAGGTGGTCGATGCCTCGGCCCTCGCGGCACTGCTGTTTGGCGAGCCGGAAGCCCAATCTGTCGCCGAGCGGCTCGGCGACGCCCGCCTCGTGGCCCCTTCGCTGCTCGGCTTCGAGCTTGCCAATGTCTGCCTGACCAAATTGCGGCGGCACCCGGAGCAGCAATCGGCGCTCACCGCCGCGTTCCGGCTGCGGCGCCGGCTTGCGGTCGAGGAGGTGGCCGTCGATCATGAGGGCGCGGTGGGGCTCGCCTCCACGACCGGCGTGGCGGCGTACGACGCGAGCTACCTCTGGCTCACGCGACAGCTTGGGGCCGATTTGGTGACCCTCGACCATCGGCTTGCGAGGGCGGATGCGTCGTCCCGGCGATAGCGGGCGGTTGTGCCCTTGCCGTGCGGTCAATTCGCCCGGCCTGACCGTCGGTCCAAGGATGATCCGACTTCATGGCATGGAGGCCGCCCCGGGAGGCCGCGTGGGGAGGCAGCGGCGAAGCCGCGCAGAATGGCGGCATCGAAGCATCGGGCGCCTGCATCATGCTTCCGCAACCAGATGGCCGCCCCTGAGAGCGATCACCCTGCTCTCGGCCAGTGGCTGCCAGGATTTCGTGGTCAACGGAACACTCGCAATCAGCGCCAGCGCATGCGCCGCCGCCCCTTCGATTTCGATGGCGACACCCTCGGCGGCGAGGCGATGCGCCGAATCCCTGTCACGCAGCAGAAGATGCAGTCCCGGCGGACGGATGCCGTCCGGATAGTGGCGGCGATGCGCATGGGCGAACAAAAGATCGCCGTCGCTGTAAAGAAAGTTCGCAACCCCGATGGCGCGGAGTCGGGCGGCGAATTCGGCCAGCACCTCGAGGCGCTGCGCCGGGCTCGGAATTTCGCCGCGGCGCGACCAGAGCGGTGCCATCCTGCTCAGCAGAACCGCAAAGGCGTGCTCCGAATCGGTCTGGCCGATCGGCTGGAACTGGCCGGAGGTGAGCGGCAGCTCGGAATCGATGCCCGGCAAGCTTCCATTGTGGGCGAAGGTGTGCAACCGCCCGCCGAGCGCGCGCGCAAACGGATGGGTATTGGCAAGCGTCACCGGCCCGTGCGTAGCGTGGCGCACGTGGGCGAGCACGATCTGGCTTGGGATGCGGTGATGCTCGAGAATCCGCGCGAAATGACTGCTCGTTGCCGCCACCGGTTCGCGCAGGACATGGGCGTCGGTACCCTGGTAGTAGGCGGCACCCCATCCGTCCGGATTGGCGCCGTTTCTCGCGCCGTGCCGGACGAATTCTCCGAACGCGAAAGAGACGTGCCCGGGGGCGCCGCTGCTCATCGCGAAGAGTTCGCACATTTCCTCCCCCACCGCCGTTACGCCGCCGCCCCGGGAAGCGAGGATGCGCGCCAGCCTTCTGGCCGCCGAGAGCCGCACCACGCCGGGGTCCCCGGCCCCAAACCTGAGCCCGACACCAGCCGCGAGAGTGGCGCTCCTTGTCGGCTTCTTGGGCCTGTGCTTGGATATGCACCGGAAATCAACAAAGATCGAGGGAGGACGCAATGCGAAGCATGATTTTTGCCGCCGCCTTTTCGACCCTCGCGGTTCCTGCCTTCGCCGCCGGATTCACCGTGACCAGCCCAGACTTTGCCAATGGCGGCACGATTCCGATGGCGCAGGTGTTCAATGAAGACGGGTGCACCGGCCAAAGCCAGTCGCCGGCGCTTTCGTGGTCTGGCGAGCCGGCCGGAACGCAAAGTTTCGCTGTCACGATCTACGATCCGGACGCCCCGACCGGCAGCGGCTGGTGGCACTGGACGGTCTTCAACATCCCCGCCAGCGTGCACAGCTTGCCCGAGAATGCCGGCGCTGGGGGCTCGCCCCTGTTGCCGAAGGGTGCGGGCGAAGGTCGGACCGACTTCGGCTTTTCGCACTATGGCGGCCCTTGCCCACCGGTCGGCGACCCACCGCACCATTATCATATCACCGTTTTTGCGGTGAAGGTGGCCAAGCTGCCGCTCGATCAGCATGCCTCCGGCGCGTTGGTCGGCTTCGTGCTGCACTTCAATACGCTCGCTACCGCGGAGATGGTCGGGACCTACGGCCGATCGAAATAAACCGCCGTCATCGAGCGGCGCTTGAACCGCCCCCGGCCCGGCGCGACAATCGCGTGGCCGAACGAAGCCGGGGGCGAGAAGAATGGACGAAGCGGCTCGTGCCCGCCTTGTCTCCTGGCTCGGCGAGAGCCTCGGCAAGAGGGTCGTCGCGGCCGATCTTCGGCGCCTGGCAGGCGGAGCCATCCAGGAGAATTGGGGCCTTGGCGTCGAGGTCGCCGGAGGCGAAAGGCTTCGGTTGGTGCTGCGGCGCGACGCACCGGCGACCATCCGCTCCAGCCGCAGCCGCAGCGAAGAATTTCATGTCCTGGAGGTGATGCAAAAGGCAGGCATCGCGGTGCCGCAGCCGGTCGCGCTCTGCACCGATCCTGCCGTGCTCGGCGGGCCGTTCTTCCTGATGCAGCTTGTCCAGGGCGTGGCGGATCCGCGCCGCCTCGTACGGGACGACGATTCGATCCCAGACCGCGTCGCGTTCGGCACAGCACTCGGGGCGGAGCTGGCGCGCATCCATGCCATCCGCCCGCCGCACCCAGACCTCGGTTTTCTCGGCCCGCCGCCCACAGATCCGCCGGGGTTGAGAATCGCTGAGTACCGGGCAGCTCTCGATCGACTTGGCACCCCGCAGCCGGCCATCGAGTGGGTGCTGCGCTGGCTGGAACAGAACCGCCCTCGTCCAAACCCGCCCACCCTTCTTCACGGCGATTATCGCATCGGCAACATCATGGTCTCCGAGGGAAAGATCGCGGCCGTGCTGGACTGGGAGTTCGCCGCCTGGGGCGACCCGGACGAGGAGATCGGATGGCTCTGTGCCCGCTGCTGGCGGTTCGGCCGGCCGGGCCGCGAGGTCGGTGGAGTGGCTCAGCGCGCCGATTTCTACCGCGGCTACGAAGCCACCTCCGGCCGGCGGATCGCGGCCGGACAAATTCCCTATTGGGAGGTGATGGCGGCGGCCCGTTGGGCCATCATCGCGCTCGAGCAAGGTGCGCGACACTTGGCCGAAGAAGAGCCCGGGCTCGAGGCGGCACTGAGCGGGCGAATGGCGCCACAACTCGTCGCTGAAGCAATGGCAGTGATCGCCACGATCGAAAATGCGTGACGGTCCGCCCGGCGCCGTCTTGCTCACGATCGCCCGGGCGAAGCTCTTGGGCGAACTCCTTCCCTCTCTGCCGGCCGATCAGGTGTACACCGCCCGCATGATCGCCAACGCGATGGCGATCGCCGGCCGCGAGCTTGGCTCCGACCGCGCTGCCCTCGAACGCGAGGAAGCGCTGCGCATCGCCGCCCTTTATCGTGAGGCCGGCCTCGCCGAACCGCCGCCCGAACTCGGCGTCGAGGAGATGGAGCGGCGGCTCGCCGCCGATATCAGGGCCGGTCGATTCGATGCCGCCACTCGCGCGCTCCAGGCCCTCCTCGAATGGCAGGTGGCAGAGCGACTTAAGCTCGCCAATCCGAAGTTTTCCCAACCACGCAAGGAACCGGGCTGATCGCCTCACCCAGCCGTGTTAACCTCGGGCAGAGTCCTGGCGGAGGGTGACGAATGAACCAGAACCTCAACGCGGGGATCGGCTTCCGCCCGCCGCAAGCGGGAACCCAGCCCGCCTATGCAACGCCCGCCTACCGCAGCACGGCGCTGCGGGCGCCTTTCTCCGCACCGATTTCCTTTCCGGGCAGCCTGACCGAAACAACCGGCCCCCGCTTCACCCCTGAGCGCTTCCCGCCGCTGACCGACCTCTCCCGGCTTGAGGGGCATGACGCCCAGGGCCAGCGCATCATCGTCGCCGGCACCGTAGCCGACGAGGATGGCAGGCCGGTTCCACATACGATGATCGAGCTTTGGCAGGCCAATGCCGCGGGCCGCTATCGCCATCCCGTGGATGGGCACGACGCACCGCTCGACCCCTGGTTCCATGGCGCCGGACGGGTCTTCACCGACAGAGGCGGGAGGTACCGCTTCGTCAGCGTGCGGCCCGGATCCTATCCCTGGCGCAACCACAAGAATGCCTGGCGGCCGGGCCATATCCACTTTTCCCTGTTCGGGCCGGGATTCGCGCAAAGGCTGATCACCCAGATGTATTTCGAGGGCGACCCGTTGCTGGCCTTCGACCCGATCTTTCATTCCGTGCCGGACGCCGAGGCTCGCGAGCGTCTCGTGGCGCGACTCGCCATCGACCTCACCGAACCGGAATGGGCGCTCGGCTACTGCTTCGACATCGTGCTGCGCGGCCGCGGCGCGACACCGATGGAGGCGTGAGGTGCCGTCCGCCACCGCGCAGCAGACGATCGGCCCCTACTGGCACCTTCTCGCAGATCCGCAAGCGGCCGATCTCACCCGCTTCGGTGCGCCGGGTCCGGCCATCACGTTGCAGGGTCGGCTCTTCGACGGCGCCGGCGCGCCCGTCGGCGATGCTTGTATCGAACTTTGGCAGGCGGATCCCAGCCCCTCCGAACTCTTCCCGGGCTTCGGCCGCTCGGGCACGAACGCCGACGGATGGTTCCGCTTCCGCACCTTGAAGCCAGGACCCATCCGCGGCCGCGGCAACGCAACCGAAGCCCCGCATCTCGCGTTGGCGATCCATGCCCGCGGCCTGACCCGGCCGCTCTTCACGCGTGTCTATTTCGCTGCCGATGCCCTGAACGAAACCGACCCGCTTCTAAGCCTGATCGGCGAGCCGGCCCGCCGCGCCAGCCTGATCGCCGAGCCCGACGGAGCGGGAAGCTGGCGGCACGATATCCGCCTGCAGGGCGCGTGCGAGACCGTGTTCCTGGAGGGTTAGCGCGCTCGGCACGCGCCCTCAGGCGCCGGAATTGGCCGCCGCCGTTTCGAAGAGCCGGGAATAGACAAGCTCGAGCAGGTAGCGCCGGGCACTGAGCGCGATGTCGTCGAGCGAGGTGGTCTGGGCAAGCCGGGACCGGGCGTACGCCCGCACCTCCTCGAGCGTCGGTATCGCCGGCAAATCGATCTCGTTCCAGAACGTCTCCGCCTGCATGCGCGCCGACAGCACGCGGGATTTCAACTCCGCCCAGCCTGGCGCGAGGGAAAGCGCCTCCTGGACCTGGGCGGCGATCGCATTGACCGGGAAGGAAGCGGCGATCTGCCGTGCCACCTTGTTGATGACATTCCGCCCGAGCCGCTGTTCGCCCATCACCACCGCGCGCGGCGGCAGGTGGAGGTCCCAGATGAGACCGAGCCAGGAAAGCGCCTTCAGGCCGTAGAACGTGAAATCGTACTCCCACCAGCGAAAGCCCTGCCGCACCGAGGCCTGATAGGCATGGTGGTTGTTATGCCAGCCTTCTCCCATGGTGATGAACGCGAGAAACCAGTTGTTGCGGGAATGATCGCCGGTCACATAACGGCGGCGCCCGATCAGATGCCCGAGCGAGTTGATGCTGAAGGTCGCGTGCCAGACCACGACCGTGCTCCAGCAGAAGCCGACCACGAGGCCGGGCAGGCCGCCGATCAGGAACGCTGCCGCGGCGAGCAGTGCCGCCGGCAGATACTGATGCCGGTCGAGCCAGAGCAGCTCTTTGTGCTGCGCGAGATCCCGCACCAGGTCGAGATCGGTCGGCTCGTTGCGGGGGATCAGGATCCAGCCGACATGCGCGTAGGCAAAGCTCCTGAGAATGGGCGAATGCACATCCTCTTCGGTGTCCGAGTATTTGTGATGGCGGCGGTGGTGCGCCGCCCACCAGAGAATGCCGCGCTGTGCCGAAGTCTGGGCCAGGAAGCCGAGCACGAATTGAAAGATGCGGCTGGTGCGGAACGAGCGATGCGCGAAATAGCGGTGGTACCCGGCACCGATCGCGAAGATGCGGAATACGTAGAGCCCGATAGCGAGCAGCGCCGCGGTCAGGTCGATCCCGCTGATGAAGACGGCAAAACACGCCAGGTGGATAGCGAGGAAGGCCGCCGAAGACGGATAATCGATGCGGTCCTCGCGCCTGGCGCCATCCCTCATTGTTCGCCCTTGCCCCCTCCCGAGCCTCGCGTACAAATCAGAGGTCGGGGCGCGGTGTCAAGGTTTGCTCGAGGCCGGGCGCGGCCGGCAGGAAGGATGCCCCTCCTGCCCGGAGGTGTTAAGCGGGCTTGAGCAGCCTGGTCATGCTCACCGCGCTCGCCAGCGCCGAGAACGAAGCTGCCATGATCATGGCCGTCGTCGTGCCCTCGGCCCCGGCCAGCCCGAAGGCGAGCGCCACCAGCGCCGCACCGGATGTCTGGCCGAGAAGGCGCGAGGCCGACAGCACACCGCTCGCTCCGCCGGTGCGACTCCGTGGCGAGCTCTCGAGCAGTGCCTTGTTGTTCGGCGACTGGAAGAACCCGAAGCCGGCACCGCACACGGTCATCCGCCAGACGATATCGAAATCCGACGGGTGCGCCGGCAGAGCCACCACCAGCACCAGGCCCGCCGCCAGGACGGCAAGGCCGACGCCGCCCAGGATTCCCGCCGGGTAGCGATCGGCGAGCCGGCCCGCGATCGGCGCGGCCACGGCCACAGTCAGCGGCCATGGTGTCATCAGGAACCCGGTCGCCACCTGGGAGCGGCCGAGCAGGTCCTGGAAATAAAACGGAAGCGCAACATACGCCAGGCTTTGCGCGGTGAACGAAGCAATCGATGTCGCCGAGGAAAGGGCGAAAATCGGCCGGCGGAACAGATCGAGCGGCAGCATCGGCGCCACTTGGCCGAGCGTCCGCGGCACCAGCACCGCCGCCGCCAGCACCGCGCCCGCCAACGCGCCGAGCAACACCATGCGATTCTCGGCATGGCCGGCGCCGGTGATGGCCACGATCAGAAGCCCGAACATCACCGCGCTCAGCACGGCTGCCAGCCAGTCGAAGGGATGCGGTGCGCGCGGTGTCGCCGGCAGCGAGATCAGCGCGATCGCCTGCGCCGCGACGCCGATCGGCACGTTCACCGCGAACAGCCACGGCCAGTTGGCAACCGAGAGGATCACCGAGGCAACCGTCGGCCCGACCGCCGAGGCAACCGCGACCACCAGCGCATTCCAACCGATACCGCGCCCCAGTAGCCGCTGTGGCATCACGAAGCGGATCAGCGCCGCATTCACGCTCATGATCCCCGACGCGCCGAAGCCCTGCAGCACCCTGACCCCGGCCAGCATCGCGAGCGAGTTCGAAAGCGCGCAGAGCGCAGAGGCCAGCGTGAAAACGAACAATCCGGCCTGATAGACGCGCCGATAGCCGTAGATCTCTCCCAGTGAGGCAAAGGGCAGCAGCGAGACCGTGACCGCAAGCTGGAAGGCGTTGACGACCCAGATCGAGGCCTCCGGGCTCGCATGCAGGTCACGCGCGATCGTCGGCAGCGCGACATTGGCGATCGCCCCGTCGAGCACCGCCATCGTGATCGTCATGAAGATGGTCGCCAGCGCCAGCCGCCGCGCCGTGCCCTGAAGCCCGTCCACTTCGGCCATGCCGGGTCAGCTGCCGGTGAAACGCGGCCGGCGCTTCTCCATGAAGGCGATGCGACCCTCGCGGTAATCGGCACTGTCGAAGCAACGCCTGGCAGCGCACGCGAGCCCCTCGAGGTCGCGTTCCGCCGGGTCCTTGACCGCCGCCGCAATCGCAAGTTTCGAAGCAGCGATCGAAAGCGGCGCATTCTCGGCGAGCGTGCGTGCCAGCGCCTGCACGGCCCCGCTCAGCTCTTCCGGTTCGGCCACGCGATTGACGAGGCCGATACGCAGCGCTTCCGCGGCACCGATTCGCCCGCCCGTGTAGAGGATCATCCGCGCATGCGCCGGCCCGACCAGCGAAACCAGCGTGCGCACGGCCTCGAAACCATAGGCAATGCCGAGCCGGGCCGCCGGGATCCCGAATTCCGAGTCGGAGGATGCGATGCGCAGATCTGCCTGCATCGCGATACCGAGCCCGCCGCCCAGGCAAAAGCCGCGGATGCGCGCGATCAGCGGCTTGGGGAAGCGCGCGAGCGTCTCGCGGCCGGCGCTGGTCAGCCGGTCGTACTCGGCCTGCGCATCGGCATTCGCCCGCGCTTTCTCGAATTGGCTGATGTCGGCTCCGGAGACGAAGGCCCTGTCCCCCGCCCCCGTCAGAACGACGACGCGGATCGCGGCATCCTCGGCGAAGGCATCGAGAATCTCGCCCAACCCCTGCCACATCTCCACCGACATCGCATTGCGCTTCTCGGGCTGGTTGAAGGTGATCAGCCCGACGCCGTCCGCGGCCTCGGCCAGCATCTTCCCGCCGGCATACTGCATTCAGATCGCTCCCTTGGCGCGCATCTCGGCAATCTCGGCATCGCTGAATCCGGCCTCTTGCAGCACCTCCTCCGTGTGCTGGCCGGCCTCCGGGGTCGCGGTCCGGATTTCCTTCGGATAGCCGGTGAGGGTGATCGGCGAGCCCACCAGGTCGATCCGGCCAAGGCGCGGATGGACCACCGGCCGCGCCACGCCGAGATGCGCCACTTGCGGGTCGGCGAATACCTGGTCGATCGTGTTGATCGGCCCGCAGGGAATCCCGGCTTCCTCGAACAGTTCGATCCAGTGGGCGGCCGGCCTCTCACGCGTCACCTCGGCGATCGCGGCATTGATCGCAACCCGCGCGTCGCTCCGGCCCTTCTGCGTTTTCCACTCCTCCTTTGCCTTCCATTCCGGCCGGCCGATCGCCTCGCAGAATCGCCCCCAAAGCCGCGCCGAGGAGGCGGCGATGTTGATCAGCCCGTCGGACGCGGGGAAGACGCCGGTCGGGATCCCCGTCGGATGGTCGTTCCCGGCCTGCTGCGCCACCTCGTGCTTCATCAGCCAGCGCGTGGCCTGGAAATCGAGCATGAAGACCTGCGCCTCCAACAGGCTCGTCTGCACCCACCGCCCGACGCCAGTCCTCTCCCGGTCATAGAGAGCCACCATCACGCCGAGCGCCAGCAGGTTCCCCGCCGTGAGGTCGGCAACCGGGATGCCGGCGCGTACCGGCCCTTGCCCGGGAAGGCCCGTGATCGACATCAGCCCCCCCATCCCCTGCGCGATCTGATCGACCCCGGCGCGCCTGCCGTACGGCCCGTCCTGCCCGAAACCGCTGATGCTCGCATAGACGATCCTGGGATTGATCGCCCGCACGTCCTCGTAGGCGACGCCCAGGCGATGCTTCACCGCCGCCCGCATGTTCTCGACGATCACGTCCGCGCCCGCCGCCAGTCGCATGAAGGCAGCGTGACCTTCCGGGGACTTGAGATTGAGCGTGATCATCCGCTTGTTGCGATGGAGATTCTGGAAGTCCGGCCCGTCACGGTCGCCGGCAATGCCTTCCGAATCCGTGCTCGGCGGCTCGATCCGGATCACCCTGGCCCCCCAGTCGGCAAGGTGGCGCACGCAGGTTGGCCCGGCCCGCGCGAGCGTCAGGTCGAGTACGGTCAGGTTGCCGAGCGGCAGCGAGGTCTCCGCCAGCTCTCTCCGCTCAATCCGGCTGTCCGGCATGCAAGACTCTCCCGCCGCACCTGGTCGGCAAAGTTTCGAACCATCACGGCAATCGCTCAAGTACCCGTGAACTTGTGTTCGCTCCATTGCTGCGGGCGCCCTCGCGCGGTATTCCGGCCCCAATCGGGCTGCACCCGGAGCCCGATTGGGGTCTAATGTCCCCCGCTGACCATGCCCGTCACCGAGATCCTGCGCGGACCGCTCTATCACCTTTACGAGCGGCGGCTGCTCGCCGAGATCAAGGCCAACCCGCTGCCTCGCCATGTCGGCATCATCCTCGACGGGAACCGCCGGCATGGGCAGGAGAACGGCCTCACCGACCCGATCGGCATTTACGAACCAGGTGCGCGCAAGCTCGACGACGTGCTCGACTGGTGCAGCGACCTCGCGATCCCCGCGGTCACGCTCTGGGTCTGCTCGACCGACAACCTGGCCCGCCCGACCGAGCAGGTTTCGGGCATCCTGGCCGTGGTCGAGTCCAAGCTCCGCATGCTCGCAACCGATCCCCGCATTCATGCCCGCCGCGTGCATGTCGATGCCATCGGCCGGCTCGATCTCCTGCCACCGGGCATGCTGGAGGCGATCGCCAGCGCCAAGCGCGCCACCGCCGAATACGGCAACCTCCTGCTCACGATCGCGATCGGCTATGGCGGACGCGAGGAGATCATCGACGCCGTGCGCGCGCTTCTCTCCGAGCATGGAGATGGCGCTTCGCTGGATGAAATGATCGCCCGCGTCACCCCGGAAACGCTCAGGCAGTATCTCTACATGCCGCACGCACCCGACCCCGACCTCATCATCCGCACCAGCGGCGAAATCCGCCTGTCCGGTTTCCTGCTCTGGCAAAGCGCGTACAGCGAATTCTACTTTGCCGACGTCTATTGGCCGGCCTTCCGCAAGATCGATCTTCTGCGGGCGATCCGCTCGTTCCAGAATCGTAACCGCCGCTTCGGCCGCTGAATGGCCGGGCGTTCCGGGAGAAGTGTCATGCCGGCGCGGCGCTGCCAGTCGCACCGGGCGCCGCAGTCAGACGATGCTGTCGTCGCCCCCGCCGCCGAAGCTTCCCGGGTCGAAACCGCCCTGGTCGGGATCGAAGTCCGCCTGTGTCGGATCGAATCCGCCCTGTGATGGATCGAACCCCGCCTGCGTCGGGTCGAAGCCGCCGCCGGCCTGCTCGGCACCCCAGGGATCGGGAGCGGCACCGCCGCCCGCCACTGCCGCGCCGGGGTCGGTCCACGGACTCGGCGCCTCGTTGATGGTCTGGTTGATGATCGTCTCCCCGGCCGGGCCCGCAAAGTTGCCAGCCATCGCAGCGTGCGGGGAAAAGAGGTTCATCAGGGCGTTGCCCATCACCACGCCGCCGGCGACGCCGGCAGCGGTCGAAAGCGCCGAGCCGAGGAAGCCCGAACCGCCGCGCTGGAACATGCCGGGCTGGTAGCCGGGCGCATAAGTCGGCTGCGGTGGCGGGGCGGCAGGGGCAGCATTCCACGGCTGGGCGCTGCCGCCGCCGAAGAGGCCGGAGAAGAAACCGCCGCGCGAGGCAGGCGGCACGGGCGCGGGAGCCTGGCGCGCAGAAGCAAGCTGGTACTGAAGCTGGCCGATTCGGTTCTGCGCCTCGGCCAGCGCGTGCTCCTGCACGAACGCCATCTGGGTGATCCGGTAGCATGCCTCGGGGTGGCGCCTGAACAGTTCGGCGATCAGGGCGTCCGCCTCGGCATCGACCGGCGGCAGGGACGCGGCGGTGGAAGGAACCGAGCCGCCGCCGGCGCCGCCCGCCGCGCGCTCGACGAAGCGGGTGATGATGTCCCGTTCCTCGTTCGTCATGGGTTGGCCAAGCTCCCGGAGAGATTCCCAAAGAGAGAGAGCCCGGATGTGGCGCCAGCCGGCCAGGTGTTCAAGCCGCGGCGCCCGCGATTCCGCCGCCGCTCGCCTCTTCTTTGCCCCTCTCGCGCCCTCGGCTATGCACGCTTCATGTCCGCCCGTCCGGTCCTGCTGCTGGCGCTCTTTTCCCTTCTCATCGTCCTCGCGTGGTGGTGGCCGAACCGCCCGGCCGCCGGCGACGTCACGATGCCGGTGGGAAAGCTCCATTCCGTTTCGTTCGCGCCCTATCGCGCTTGGCAATCGCCGCTCACGGAAAATTTTCCCACGGCCGCCCAGGCGCTGGCAGACCTCGAGGTGCTGAAGGGACATGTCGATGCGGTGCGTACCTACTCGGCGATCGAAGGGAAGTACGACGTCGCGGCCCTGGCGCAAAAGGTCGGCCTCAAGGTCTGGCAGGGCATCTGGCTCGGCTCCGACATCAAGCAGAACGCGAAGGAGATCGCGCGCGGCATCGCGATCGCCAATCGCTACCCGCACACGGTAACGCGCGTGATCGTCGGCAACGAGGTGCTGCTGAGGCGCGACCTGCCGCCCTCGGCACTGATCGCCGCCATCGAGCAGGTGAAGCGCGCGGTGCACCAGCCGGTCACTTACGCCGATGTCTGGGAGTTCTGGGAGCAGTTCCCCGAGATCGCACGTCATGTCGATTTCGTGACAATCCACATCCTGCCCCACTGGGAGGACAACCCGGTTCCGCTCGGCCGCGCGATCGCGCATGTGCGAAACGTCTATGACCGCATCCACGCCCTGATCCCGGATAAGCCGATCGTGATCGGCGAAGCCGGCTGGCCGAGCCGCGGCCGCTGGCGCGACGGCGCCGCGCCGGGCCGGGTGAACGAAGCGATCTTCGTCCGCCGGTTCGTGAGCTTCGCCGATCGCAATCATGTTCCGTACAACCTGATCGAGGCGTTCGACCAGGTGTGGAAATTCCAGCTCGAGGGCACCGTCGGTGCCAACTGGGGCCTCTGGACGGCTTGGCGGAAGCCGAAATTTCCGCTGCGCGGCCCACTCGTCGAGAATCCCGCCTGGCCGGAAGAGGCGGCGATCGGCATTGTCGCCGGCCTACTGCTGTTCGCCGGCGTGACCTGGCAATGGCGGCCCAACGAAGCGGCCGCTTCTCGCCTCGCGGCATTGGCCATGCTGCTCGGGGCTGCGCTTTCCTTCGCCTGGGCGGGCACGGTGCCGGTGATTTATGGCAACTGGGCTCTGCTCATGGCGATCGCCAACCTCTCCGGGCAGGCAGCGCTGGCGATCGTCCTGATGGATCGGGCGGCCCTGATCCTTGCCGGCGCCGGCCGGCCACGCGCCCGCAATGGTGAGGACGCGACGCGCACGGTGCGCGATCTCCTCACTCTCAGGTTCCCCCGCGCCCGCTGGGCGGCTTGCCGCGAATGGCTGCTCGACGATCTCTCCTTCCTCTTTCTTTGGACCGCGGCCGTGATGCAGGCGCTGCTCGTGTGCGATCCGCGCTACCGCGACTTTCCGCTGCCGGTGTTCGCCATTCCGGCGCTGGCAGTGGCGGCGCGCGCCGCGCTCCGCGACCTTGCGGCTTCCGGCGGCGGCCGGGAGGAACTCCTGGCCGGGCTCGTGCTGGCACTGGGTGCGGTAGAGAGCGTGCGGATGGAGGGGCTGCTCAATCACCAGGCCCTGGTCTGGAACGTGGCGGCACTGGTGCTGGCTCTGCCTGCCCTCTGGCGGTTCCGCGCCCGCGCGATTCGCCGGGCGAGAGCCTGAGCCAGGTCCAGGCGCCGAGGGCAGCACCGAACATCCCGAGGCCGGCGTTGAAGTTGACGACCGCCGCCCCGCCGACGATCAGAGCGGCGATGGCCAGGGAAAAGCGGCGGGTGATGAAGGCGGCGAGGCCCAGCACGAGCGCCGTCCAGCCCCAAAGATCCTGGCCCTGCAGCCACACCACGGCCGCCCGCGGCACGCAGCCGAAAGGAGGATTGCGGGCAATGCAGGCGGCGGCCCAGAAGCGCGGCTCGACCCCGTAACGGCGATAGTACATCGCCCCCACGATCGCCGCCACCACGAGCACCAGTGGAGCGAGATCGCGGCGCAGGCGAAACCCCGATCTGTCGAAGCTCATGCTGGCGGCCTTTACTCCCTCTCGCGCCCTTGCTTGTCCCGGCCGCTTGCCCGGTCTCGGGACCACATCTTATGCTGCGCCGCATCACGCGGCCGCGGCGCCAAGTCAATGGATCCCACTCGACCTCGAAGCTTCCAGGAGCTGATTTTGCGTCTTTCCGGCTTCTGGGTCACCCAAGGATGCCTGCTGCTGCAGCCGTACGACGTCGAGATGGGGGCGGGCACGTTCCATCCGGCGACGACGCTTCGCGCCCTCGGCGAGAAGCCGTGGTGGGCGGCCTACGTGCAACCCTCGCGCCGGCCGACGGATGGCCGCTACGGCGAGAATCCGAACCGGCTCGGCCATTACTACCAGTTCCAGGTGCTCCTGAAGCCGATCCCGGATGCTCCCCAATCGCTTCTCCTGGAGAGTTTTCGCGCCCTCGGCATCGATCCGCTGCAGCATGACATCCGCTTCGTCGAGGACGACTGGGAGAGCCCGACGCTCGGCGCCTGGGGCCTCGGCTGGGAGGTCTGGTGCGACGGGATGGAGGTGACCCAGTTCACCTATTTCCAGCAGATGGGCGGCATTCCCTGTGCCGTGCCGTCGGTCGAGTTCACGTACGGGATCGAGCGGCTGGCCATGTACGTGCAGGAAGTGGAGAACATCTTCGATCTCGATTTCAACGGCGCGGGCGTGCGTTACGGCGCGGTCTTCGGGCGCGCCGAGCGCGAATATTCCGCCTACAGCTTCGAGCACGCCGACACCGCCCTGCTGGCGCGGCATTTTTCCGACGCGGAACACGAATGCAAGGCGCTGCTCGCGGTACCGCTGGCGCTGCCGGCCTACGATCAGTGCATCAAGGCGAGCCATCTCTTCAACTTGCTCGACGCCAGGGGGGTGATCAGCGTGGCGGAGCGGGCGTCGATGATCGGGCGGGTGCGCGTGCTGGCAAAGGGATGCTGCGAAGCCTGGCTCGCCGGCGAGGCGGGCTGAGCAGTGCCGGAACTGCTGATCGAGCTTTTGAGCGAGGAAATCCCGGCCCCGATGCAGGCCCGGGCGGCGGAAGATCTGGCACGGCTCGTTGCCGGCGCGCTCGAGAAGCTGGCGATCGCGAACACGCGGGCGTTGCACGGACCGCGCCGGATTGCCTTGCTGGCCAATGTGGCTGCGGAACAGCCGGGGCAAACCGTCCGCGAACGGGGGCCGCGGATCGGTGCCCCCGAGGCCGCCGTTCTTGGCTTTCTGCGCAAGCACGGCCAGGCTCCTGAGGCGTTGCGCCAGGAAGGCGGCTATTGGCTGCTCGAACGGAGCCTCCCCGCGGTACCGGCTGCCGTGCTGATCGCAGCAGCATTGCCCGATCTCCTGCGGCGCTTTCCCTGGCCGAAATCCATGCGCTGGGGCGCGAGCAGCTTCACCTGGGTCCGGCCGCTGCGCCGGATTCTCTGCCTCCTCGACGGGGCGATCGTTCCGTTCAGCCTCGCCGAAGGCAACGATGACGGGCATGGCCTCGTCTCCGGGAACCTGACCGAGGGGCACCGGTTCCACGCTCCGGGGGCATTTGCCGTCGCCTCGGCGAGCGACTGGGAGGAGGGGCTACGACAACGCAAGGTGATCGCCGATGCCTCCGAACGCCGGACCAGGATCGCCGCCCGCCTCGCCCGCCTCGCCACGGAGCGCGACCTTCCCCGAGAATCGGCGGCAGGCGACACCAGCCTGCTGGACGAGGTGGCAGGGCTCGCGGAATGGCCGGTCGTGCTGACGGGAACGATCGACGAGAGCTTCATGGACCTGCCGCCCGAGGTCATGCGGGTCACGATGCGGGTCAACCAGCGCTATTTTACCTTCTCCGACCGGAATGGCTCGTTGTCGCGAACATTCGCGTTCGTCGCCAACATCGAGGCAGCGGATGGAGGGGCGGCCATCATCGCCGGCAACGAACGCGTGCTGCGCGCGCGGCTTGCCGATGCGCGCCACTTCTGGGACCAGGACCGCCGCATGCGCCTCGAGGCCCGGCTGCCGAGGCTCGAAGGGGTCACATTTCATGCCCGCCTCGGCAGCCAGGGGGCGCGCGTGCGGAGGATCGTCGATCTTGTCCGCGTGATCGCCCCTGCCGTGGGTGCGCCGGCAGAGCTGGCCGCCCGCGCAGCCCAACTCGCCAAGGCGGATCTCGTGAGCGGCATGGTCGGCGAGTTCCCCGAGCTCCAGGGTGTGATGGGCAGCTACTACGCGGCCAACGACGGGGAACCGGAAAGTGTCGCCGCCGCCATCCGCGAGCACTACGCGCCGAAGGGTCCGGACGACGCAGTTCCGCGGGCAGCGGTTTCCGTGGCCGTGGCACTGGCGGACAAGCTCGATCTCATCTCGGGATTTTTCGCGATCGACGAGAAGCCGACGGGCTCGGGGGATGCCTTCGGGCTGCGTCGCGCCGCGCTCGGCATCATCCGGATCCTGCGCACGAACGCGCTCCGCCTCGATCTCCTTCCCGTGATCCGCCGCTGGTGCACGTTCGTTCTGGAGGAGCGCGGCGAGGAGCGCACGGTCCGCCCGGACCCGGCGGCGCTCGCCACGCTTCCCGAACAGGTCCTGGCGTTCGTCGTCGAGCGATTGCGGGTCGCGCTGCGCGCGGAAGGAGCCCGGCACGACGTGCTGGCGGCGGTATTTGCCGCCGGCCGGGACGATGATCTCCTCAGGCTGCTGGCGCGCGCCGAGGCCGTGGCCACCCTGCTTGCCGGGCGCGACGGCGCCGATCTTCTCACCCTCTATCGGCGCGCCGCCAATATCCTTCGGATCGAGGAACGGAAGGACGGCCCCTTCGACGGTGAGCCCGCGGAGGCACATCTTCGCGAGCCGGAAGAGAAGGCGCTGGCGCAAGAGCTTCTCGGTGTGCAAAGGGAAGCGGGCGCCCTGCTTGCCGAAGAGCGGTTCGGCCCGGCGCTGAAAAGGCTGGCGCGGCTGCGCCTGCCGCTCGACGCATTTTTCGATCGTGTCACGGTGAACGCATTGGAGCCGGAATTGCGCCGCAATCGACTGAATCTTTTGAACGAGGTCCGGGACATGATCGACCGGATCGCCGATTTCTCACAGATCGAGGGCCGCGAAGAAGAGGGACGAGCATGACGAAGTGGGTCTACAGCTTCGGCGCCGACCTCTCTGAAGGTCGTGCCGGAATGCGCAACCTCCTGGGCGGCAAGGGGGCGAACCTTGCCGAGATGGCCTCGATCGGCCTGCCCGTGCCGCCCGGCTTCACCATCACGACCGAAGTCTGCAGCGCCTATTACCGCAACGACCGCCGCTACCCGGAGGATCTCGAGCCGGCGGTGGCGGCGGGACTGGGCAAGATCGAAGCGGCGGTGGCGCGGCGCTTCGGTGACCGGCACCAGCCATTGCTCGTCTCCGTCCGCTCCGGTGCGCGCGCCTCGATGCCGGGGATGATGGACACCGTCCTCAATCTCGGCCTGAACGATGCGACCGTCGAAGGGCTCGGCGAGAGTGCGAACGATCTGCGCTTCGCCTGGGACAGCTATCGGCGCTTCATCCAGATGTACGGCAGCGTCGTGCTCGGCGTCGACCATCATCGCTTCGAGGAGATCATCGAGCATGTGAAGCTCGATGCCGGGATGAGTGCGGATCCGGAACTGACGGCCGGGAACTGGCAGCGCGTGGTGGCGGCGTACAAGGACCTCGTCGAGGCAGAGACCGGGCGCGCCTTTCCCCAGGATCCGGAGGAACAGCTTTGGGGCGCCATCGGCGCCGTGTTCGGAAGCTGGATGAACCCGCGTGCCATCACCTATCGGCGGCTGCACGAAATTCCGGCCGAGTGGGGCACTGCGGTCAATGTGCAGGCCATGGTATTCGGCAACATGGGCGAGGATTGCGCGACTGGCGTCTGTTTCACGCGTGACCCTTCGACCGGCGAGAACGTCTTCTTCGGCGAATATCTGGTGAACGCGCAGGGCGAGGACGTGGTGGCCGGCATCCGCACGCCGGCGCCCCTTTCCAGGGCGCGCGCCAAGCCGGGCGAGCGGAGCATGGAAGAAGCGCTCCCCGATGCCTATCGTGAGCTTTCCGAGGTCCGCGCGCTCCTCGAGCGTCACTACCGGGATATGCAGGACATCGAGTTCACGGTCGAGCGCGGCCGGCTCTATCTGTTGCAGACAAGGAACGGAAAGCGCACCGCCGCGGCGGCACTCAGGATCGCCGTCGAAATGGCAAAGGAAGGGCTGATCGAAGAGCGCGAAGCGGTCGGGCGCGTCGATCCGGCGACTCTCGACCAGCTTCTGCATCCCACGCTCGATCCGAATGCGCCGCGCAGGCTGCTCTCGCGCGGCCTGCCGGCGAGCCCGGGCGCGGCCACCGGTGCGGTCGTGTTCAGCGCCGACGAGGCGGAAATCCGCGGAACCCGCGGCGAGGCGGTGATCCTGGTCCGGATCGAGACCAGCCCGGAAGATATCCACGGCATGCACGCGGCCAAGGGCATTCTCACCACCCGCGGCGGCATGACGAGCCACGCCGCGGTGGTGGCCCGCGGCATGGGCCGTCCCTGCGTGGCGGGCGCGGGCGGCATCACGGTGGATTACGGCGCCCAGACGCTCTCGGCCGGCGGGAGGACGGTCGGCTCCGGCGAGATCATCACGCTCGACGGCGCGACCGGCGAAGTATTCATCGGCCAGGTGGCGATGGTCGAACCAGCGCTCTCGGGGGACTTCGCAACCCTGATGGATTGGGCCGATCGTTCGCGGCGGCTCTCCGTGCGCGCCAATGCCGAGACCCCGCTCGACGCCGAAACGGCGCGGCGCTTCGGCGCCGAGGGCATCGGGCTTTGCCGCACCGAGCACATGTTCTTCAACCCCGAACGGATCGGCGCCGTCCGCCAGATGATCATGGCGGCGGACGAGGCCGGGCGGCGCGGCGCGCTCGGCCGCCTGTTGCCCTTCCAGCGCGAGGATTTCATCGCCCTGTTCCGGATCATGGCCGGGCTGCCAGTGACGATCCGGCTGCTCGATCCGCCGCTCCACGAATTCCTGCCGCACGGTGAGCGGGAGCTTGCCGAAGTCGCGCATGCGCTCGGCACCGATCTCGAGGCGATGCGCCGCCGCGTCTCCGAGCTCGCGGAGGCGAACCCGATGCTCGGCCATCGCGGCTGCCGCCTCGGCATCTCCTTCCCGGAAATTTATTCCATGCAGGTGCGGGCGATCTTCGAGGGTGCGCTGGCGGTCGAGCACGAGACGGGCAAGGCGCCGCTGCCTGAAATCATGATTCCACTGGTGGCGACGAAGCGGGAACTCGAGCTCGCGCGCGGGTTCGTCGAGCGGGCAGCGAAGGAGGTCTTCTTCGAGGCCGGGCGCGAGATCCCCTATACGATCGGGACCATGATCGAGCTGCCGCGCGCCTGCCTGACCGCCGACGCGATTGCCGAGGTCGCAGATTTCTTCAGCTTCGGAACGAATGACCTGACGCAGACGACGTTCGGACTTTCGCGCGACGATGCCGGGAAGTTCCTGCCCCATTATGTCGAGGTCGGGATCCTGGAAAAGGATCCGTTCGTCTCGCTGGACACCGCCGGCGTGGGCATGCTGATGCGGATTGCCGCCGAGAAGGGCCGCGGCCGGAAGCCCGACCTCAAGCTTGGAATTTGCGGCGAGCACGGCGGCGATCCGGCCAGCATCCGCTTCTGCGAGAAGGCGGCGCTGGATTACGTCTCGTGCAGCCCGTATCGGGTGCCGGTGGCCCGCCTGGCCGCCGCCCAGGCCGCCCTGGCGCTTGCGCGGGCCGGGACAAAGTACGTGCCGAGCGCCTGACGCGCCCGCTTCTCAGCCCGCCGCCAGCTCCCGGGACATGATCGCCGCCGTCGCCTGATCGACCAGTTCGGCGATGATTTCGGCAACCGGCTGCACGGCCGTGACCATGCCGACCGATTGCCCGGCCATCATCGAACCATACTCGACATCGCCCTCGACCACCGCGCGGCGCAGCGCGCCAGCCCAGAAATGCTCGATCTCGAGTTGTGCCTGCTGGCGAGAGAGCTCGCCCGATTCGAAACGCCCGAGCGTGCTTCGCTGATGCTCCAGAAAGCGTTCGGTTCCGGCATTGGCAAGGCCGCGAACGGGGATGACGGGAAAGCGCGGGTCGAGCTGGATCGATGGCACCGCATCGCGCGCCGCGGCGCGGATGAAGGCCTCCTTGAAACGAGGATGGGCGATCGACTCGCCCGCCGCGGCGAAGCGGGTGCCGAGCTGGGCGCCCGCGGCACCCATTTCGAGGAAGGCGAGGACGGCTTCGCCGCGACCGAGGCCGCCGGCAACGAAGACCGGAATTCCCTGGATGTGGGGCAGGATTTCCTGCGCCAGCACGGTCAGGGAGACCGGCCCGATATGGCCGCCCGCTTCCGATCCCTCGATCACCAGCGCGTCGGCTCCGGCCTTGACGAGCCGGCGCGCGATGACCAGGGCGGGCGCGAAGCAGATCAGCTTCGCTCCGCCGTCCTTGACAAGGCTGACGCTGCGGCCGTGCGGCACGCCGCCGGCCAGCACCACGTGCGTCACGCGAAGTTCGAGGCAGACGCGAATCAGCGCCTCGAGCTCGGGGTGCATGGTGATGAGGTTGACACCGAACGGGCGCCCGGTCAGCGCCTGGGTGGCGGCGATCTCTTCGGCAAGACGATCGGGATTCATCGAACCGCAGGCAATGACGCCGAAGCCGCCGGCATTGGAGATGCCGGCAACGAGGTGGCGCTCGCTCACCCAGGTCATGGCGCCGCCAAGGATGCCGACCTCGCAGCCGAGGAAACGCGTGCCGCGCGCCCAGAGCGCGTCCAGCCTGCCGCGAGCGAGCGTCCGGCGGGGCTCGGGAGCCGTAATGTCAGGCGGCATCGAGGCCGTAGGCAGTATGCAGCGCGCGCACGGCAAGTTCGGTGTACTCGGCGCCGATCAGCACGCTCACCTTGATTTCGCTGGTCGAAATCACCTGGATGTTGATCGCCTTCTCGGCCAGGGTGCGGAACATCGTGCTGGCCACCCCGGCGTGGCTCCGCATGCCGACCCCGACGACGCTGATCTTGGCGACGTCCGAATCGGCGGTGATCCCCGCATAGCCGATCGCCTCGCGCGCATCCGCGAGAAGCTGGCGGGCACGCGGCAGGTCGGACTTGCTGAGCGTGAAGGTGAGGTCGGTCGTGCCGTCGGCGGCGACGTTCTGCACGATCATGTCGACATTCACATTGGCCGCTGCCAGCGGGCCGAACAGCGCGGCGGCGATGCCAGGCCGGTCCGGGACACGGCGCACGGTGATCTTGGCTTCGTCGCGCGAATAGGCAATTCCGGCGACTACGGGTTGCTCCACGATTTCTTCCTCGTCCACCACCAGCGTGCCCGGTGCATCGGTGAAGCTCGACAGTACCTGCAGCCTGACCCGCGCCTTCATCGCCAGCTCGACGCTGCGCGTCTGCAGCACTTTGGCACCGACCGAGGCCAGCTCGAGCATCTCCTCGTAGGTGATCCTAGCAAGCTTGCGCGCTTTCACAACGATTCGCGGATCCGTTGTGTAAACCCCGTCCACGTCCGTATAGATATCGCAACGATCGGCGCGCAGCGCCGCCGCCAGCGCGACCGCCGAGGTGTCGGAGCCGCCGCGGCCGAGCGTCGCCACCCGGCCGTCCGGCGCCAGGCCCTGGAAGCCGGTGACCACCGGCACCTGCCCGATCGCCATGCGCCTGAGCAACTCCTTGCCCTCGATGCTCCGGATCCGCGCCGCTCCGTGCGCCCCGTCGGTCACGATCGGGATCTGCCAGCCCTGCCAGGAACGGGCCTCGACACCAGCGGCCTGCAAGGCGATTGCGAACAGGCCCGCGGTCACCTGCTCGCCGGTCGCGACCACCGTGTCGTATTCGCGCGCGTCGTGCAGGGCCGAGAGCTGCTGGCACCAGCCCACCAGTTCGTCCGTCACGCCGGCCATGGCGGACACGACGACGGCAACCTCGTGACCGGCCTCGACCTCGCTCTCGACGCGCCGGGCCTGGGTGCGGATGCGGTCGAGATCGGCGACGGAAGTGCCGCCGAATTTCATGACGATGCGGGCCATACCCCTTCCTCGGCCGTCCCCGGCCGGTTGCCGGCGGGATGGCGGCGGCACACATACGGGGGCGCAAGAGAGGGAGCAACAGCAAGAGGATGCAAGGCACAAGCGCAGATGCGGCCGAGATCGCCCGTTTCGACCGCCTGGCCGGGGAATGGTGGAACCCGAAGGGGCCGATGCGCCCGTTGCACCAGATGAACGCGCTGCGTGTCGGCTGGATCATCGGACGCCTCGGACAGCATTTCCAGAATGCGGCCGGCCTCACCTTGCTCGATGTCGGCTGCGGTGCCGGCCTGGCTTCGGAGGCGCTGGCCAGGCAGGGGTTTTCCGTCCTCGGCCTCGATCCCTCGGCCAGCATGATCGCCGCTGCCGAAGCGCATGCCGAAGGAAGCGGGCTTTCCCTGCGCTATCGCGTTGGCCTGCCCGAGCAGATTCTCGCGGAGGGGACCTGCTTCGCCGCCATCGCGGCACTCGAGGTCATCGAACATGTGCCCGAGCCGGCGCGCTTCCTGGCCACGCTTGCCTCGTTGCTCGCGCCCGGCGGGCTGCTGTTTCTGTCAACTATCAACCGCACGTTGAAATCCCTCCTCGTCGCCAAGCTGGGCGCAGAATATGTGCTCAGGCTGCTGCCCCCCGGAACGCATGACTGGCAGCGATTCATCCGCCCGGCCGAAATGGAGCGGCTGCTCGGCAAGGCCGGGCTGAGGCTCGCCGACATTGCCGGGATGACGTTCGATCCGCTCTGCCGAACCTGGCGGGAAAGTCGCGATGTCTCGGTGAATTACATCGTCATGGCCGGGGCCTGAGCATTCGGGCCCATCGCCCCGGCTCGCAACGCGTGCAGAGCCTGCTCGATACGCGTGAGGCGGCGCGTCGTCGCTTCCTCCTCGACGATGCGCTGATCAACCGATTCCGCATGCCGCCGGCGGCTCTCCAGCGCGATGCGCATGGCATCCCGCGTGGCGGCCAGCGCGGTGGCGAGATGGCGATCGATCTCGGTGGCGAACCGGCGCACCGCCTCCTCGATCTCTCGGTGCATGGCCCAGCGCATGCTCTCGACATTGCGTGTGACGAGCGCGGCAACTTCGACCGCCGCCTGTCTCCGTGCCCGCCGCCGCTGCAACGCCGTCGGCAGAAAGCGGCTCACCATGCCGATCGAGATCTGGGTCAGTGATTCGGTGCGACCGCTGGCGGCCCAGGATGGTCGCTCCCCTGCTTCGGGAACCTGGCTCGCGAGTAGAGGGGCAGCCGGAATTTCAAACAGTTCCGCCGCGGTCTGTCGCACCTCCTCCGCCAGGGCGTCCGCACGCTGCCAGTGCCGATGCATGATCTCGCCGAGGCTCTTTTCGATCCGTTGCGAAAGCTCGGCGTGGGCATCATCGAAGAAAGCCGCGCCGCGCTCGCCGAGCGCGATGCCCAGCGTCTCCGTCGGCTCCGTTTCAGCCAGCCGCTCCAGTTCCGCGAGCAAGGTGACGCGCGCCTGCTCTCCCACCTTGGAGGCCTCCGCCTCGAGCTGCTCCAGCAGGCGCAGCCTATCGCCGGCAAGGCGATCGCGGACGTCGCGTTGCTCTTCTGCGATACGTGCCATCGATTGCTCGAAGAGGTCCATCCTGCGTTCAAGATCTTCGAGCGGCATGCGCAGCGATTGCAGGGTGATCTCGGATTCGAGACGGATCGCACCGATCAGCCCGGCCGCCTTGCCGGCGATTGCCGTGCGCAAAATCGCTGCCTTCTCACCGCCGAGCGTGATCGTCAGGTGCCGTTCAAGCGCCGTGATCCCGCTTGCCGCGAGGGCGTCCGGATCCCCGGCCTGTTTCGCGCGAAGTGCCTGGCGGGCCGAAAGCAAAAACAAAGGCTCGGCCGCCGGGCGTTTCGTCTCGCTGGCCAGGACACGTTCCAGGAACGCTCTCGAAATCTCGCGGTCCGCAGGTTCGAGAAGATCGACCTTGTTGAGAACCACGATCAGGGAAGCTGTCGCCTCGCGGGCACGCTTCAGCCAGTCGCGCTCGATCTCGGTGATCGGTGGATCCGGAGACAGCACAAAAAGGGCGGCGTCACATTCGGGGAGTGTCGCTTCGGCGGCAGCGGTATTGTGCCGGAATGTCGATCCGACTCCGGGAGTATCGATCAGTACCAGGCCTTGCTCGAGCAGCGCCGAGGGAAGCCTCGCCTCCACGCGGCTCACGCCGCGCCGGTTCTCCGGATTCCCCGCCTCCGTAACGAGGCCGGTGAGCAACGAGCAGAACGCTTCCTCGGTCGTCGGGTGATGCTCTTCGACAGCGCCATCGTGGAAGCTTGCTCTCAGATCTGCGGCCGGGCCGCCGGAAATGAAAACGGGAATCGAGGTCGAGGGCAGCACTTCCACCGGCATCACTTTCTGCCCGAGCAGTGCGTTCAGGAGAGAACTCTTGCCGCGCTTGAATTGACCGAGCGCGGCCACCTGCAGCCTTGCCTCGGCGAGCCGAACCGCAAGCGTCTCGAGCGAACTGATATGGGCTCTCTGGCCGGCGCTCGGCCGGGGCACGGCCTTGATCCCGCGCGCGATGAGCTCTCCGAGGCCCGCCGGATCGACCTCCAAGGCTGCCTCCTCGCCCTCACTCATGCGTCAGCACCGTCGATCCCGCCCCCGGCGGGGCCGGCGCTTGCCTCGAGGCATAGGCTTTTCGCGGTAACTAGAACGCGCTTGCCGTCCAACTGAGGATGGCACGCAGATATCCTGCGGTGCGGCCGGCCACCGCCTTGCTGCGATCGGCCCGTTCCCGCTGCATCAGCACTTGCTCGATCCGCCCCATGCGCGCATCGTCGATCGCAACCGGCAATCCTTCCTGGCCGATGCAGCAGGCACGATCGAGAATCTCGATCGCCTGCGCCCAGTACCACCGACGCGAGGCCGGCTCCGGCGCCTCTGTTGCGCAGAAGCAAAGAAGACTCGCCACGGCTTCGGCGAGCTTGCAGCCGGACTGCGGGTCCAACGCCCCTTCAGAGGTTCCGGTGAGATTCACCAGCCGGCTGCTCAGCTCCCGGAACTCGGTCATCCGGCGCCAGCGCCGCGAAGCCCTGCACCCGAGAAAGTCCCTGCAGATGCGGGGCAGGATCTCGAGGTCCACCGCGGCACGCAACATGCTGGCCCGCGCCGCGTCGTGTCCGTCGTTGGTGCCAACGATCCGCGGCACGAACGGCTTCAGCTCCTGGCGCATGGTGCGCGGCATCGCATCATTGATCCGCACCGCAAGTTCACGAATCAGCGGCGAGGCCGTGCGTGGCCGGTCCGAATGCCCTTCCCCGGCCAGCAGGGCGACGAACGACATGACGCAGAGTTTGCCCTGGCTTGGGTCACCGGCACCCTTGACCAGTTCAACCTTCTCATAAAGGCGCTCCAACCTTTCATCGACGACCATGTTGCCCTCCTTGAGAACGACGCACGGCGGCCGTCTCGCGGCCGCTCGCGAGGAACCGGCGACAGGATCCGCGCGAGGCGTCCGGAATGATGGCGCCAACCCCGCGGCGCTGCGCCAGGGCCGGTCGGCATCGTGATTGCGTTCGAAAGCCCGACCTCCATGCGGACAGAGGCAGGTAGCGGAATCGCACGCAAACACTGGGAGCGGCCCGGAACTGCGAGGTCAGGCTCACCATGCGGTCACTCCCGGCCGGAAACCTCGGGCAGCGCCAAATCCAATTGCCGGAACTGCTCGAGAACTTCCCTGTAGACCGACTCCTTGAAGGTGATAATCAGCTCTGCCGCTCGGTCAAGCGAAACCCATCGCCAGGCATTGAACTCAGGATGTTCGGTTGCGACGTCGATCTCGGCGCTGGTGCCGAGGAAGCGCATCGCGAACCATTTCTGCTGCTGCCCTCGCCACCTGCCGTTCCAGGCCCCGCCAGCCAGCGCAACCGGTACATCGTAGCGTAGCCAGCCTTTGCTTTCAGCAAGGACAGCAACGTTGTCGGTTCCGATTTCTTCACGCAGCTCCCGCAACGCTGCGGCCAGAGGAGATTCGCCGGGTTCTATGCCACCTTGCGGCATCTGCCACGGCTGCCCGTCCGCATCGGCACGGCGCCCGACCAGGATGTTGCCGCTGTCGTTGAAGAGAACGATGCCAACCCCGGGTCGATAGGCCGGGTCGCGATCCGGCTCAAGGCTCAGTTCGCCAGTGCCGGACTCGAGGCCATAGGCTGCCTTGGCAAGGGTGCGCTGCACCATCCGCCGGAATTCGGCCGGATCGACACGGTCCGCCCTCATCACGGCCTGGATGATCGGGTCGGCGAGCAAGCTTTCCAGGCACGCCTGCTCTTGCCACTCGGAGATCTGCGGCATCTGACTGACTCCTCCCCCGCCCGCGGTACACACCAACCACATTGGCAGGGGTCATCAGCCTCAACGGCCTTTATCGGGAACCCCATCCCGATTGATACGCCCAGGAGAATAAGGGCGGGGTATCGCGAACGTCAAGGCTGCGCGCCTTCGCCCACATGGCCTCACCTCATCGAGCCCGCCCTCAGTAATCCGCCTTGCCGGGGATCACGGCGCGCACGCCACCGCGCGGATTGGCAACGTCACCATTCCGGCGCGGAATCAGATGATAGTGACAGTGAAAGATGGTCTGGCCTGCAACCGCTCCGACATTGATCCCGATATTGAAGCCGAGGACGGCTTCGTCCTTGGTCAGGATCGTCGTCCGCGCCAGGGCAAGCAACTCCTCGATCGCGCGCCGTTCCGTCGTCTTCAGTTCGAAATAGCTCGCAACGTGCCGCCGCGGCAGAACCAGCATGTGCAGTGGCGTCACCGGTGTCGTGTCGTAAACGGCATAGGCAAGCCGCCTCGCGAACACCATCCGGCCTTCCGGCATGGTACAGAAAACACAATTCGGGTCTGCTTGTCGCGTGGTCATCGGGCGATCCTGGGCTCCCGCTCCAGGACTTCTTTCGCATCCCCACGGTGCCTGGCAAGCCAGTCCCCGATCTCCTCGCGGAGCAGGAAGTCGGATCCGGCGAGCAGGTCCGTCAGCGTCTCCGCGGCTCGGCGTCGATCGCGCTCCGGCGCGATCCGAAGCGCAATCCGGCAGGCGAGCGCTCTGGCCCGCTGATCCCTGTCTTCCATCAGGCCGGAAAGCGCCGGCCAGGCGGCTGCCCCATCCAGCGGCAGCTCTGCGATGAGGCCGAGCGCGCTTTGCCTCCGCCGCCTGCTCGACACGCTCTCGCACTCGTCTGCGGGCCGGCGGACGAGCGCTGTCTCGACCAGCGCTGGAACCGCCTTTGCGCCCAGATTGCGGAGCGCCGCCTCGGCCCAAGGACGTGCATCATCCTCGGCCAATGCCGCGACCAGATAATCCAGTGCGCCAGCGCATCGGATTCTTCCCAGCGCTTCGACGACCCCGGCGAGCGGTGGGCGATGGGTGAGGCCGAGGAGCAGCACGGCAGCCCGGGGGTCATCCCACTCGGCAAGTGCGCGGGCGATCGCATTGACGAGGGCTTGCTCTCCGGTCTCTTCGACCGGATCAACCACCTCACGAGACAGATCAAGATAGTCGATCAGGACCTCGTAGGCACGGAGTTGCGCCAGGGCCTCGACCGCGCGCCGGCGCGCTTCGTAGAGACCGCTCGACTCCCGGGTGAAGAGGACCCGACGAAGTGCTGGAATCGCCTCGGCTCCGCACGCCACCGCCGCGACGACACCGAGCGGCGCATCGTCCCTGAGAGAGGCAAGCCAGGCGATGGCGCGTTCGACTTCCGCCGCCTTGCCAGGGTCCGAAGGACACGCCGCATCTTTCTCGGAACTTCCGCCCATCGCCCAATCAGCCCGGCTTCTCTGGGCGCCACACGGCACCGCACCGCACACTCGCCTGCTCGAACCAGTCGAGGGGTCATCAGCCGAAAGGGCGATTCCGGGGAACCCCATCCCCGATGAAGTCACTCTGGCACACTCGGATCGCTCCCGGCAAGCACGGCACGGGCCGATCCGCCTCTCTGGTCTCCTCGTTCGCAGGCTGGACGTTGCCGGGCCGTCGATCGGCGCCTAATGTCGTCTCCCGAGATCAATATGGCTTCTGGCGGAATCGCGTTGCGATCCGCCAAGGCCATGACATTGATCGAGAAAATATACGAAGAACGGGATGATCAAAAAGCATCCCGCTCTCGGCTGGTGGTGGGGTCCACCGTAATCGTCCGTCGCGGACCGATGACTCCTGCACGTTCGGTTGCCCGGCAGGAGCAAAAGGTGGCGGCAGGACCTCCTCGGAATTCAGGGATGACCGGCCCGCCCAACGCAGCCGGTGCGGCATTCAGGCGTCCGGCTTCTTTTGCCGTGCTGGCGGGGATTCTTCTCGCGATCGCCGCGACCTGGCCAACCGCAGGAACGCCGGGCGCGCCAGGCCGCCTGCTCTTCCTCTACCTGCCGCAATGGCTTGGGGTTTGCGTCGTGATTGCGCTCGCAGGCGTTGCAGTTCCCCTGTTCGCCGCGATGCTGCCCGCGCCGCGGCGGCGGGATCCGGACGACTTCGAACTGGAACCGATGCCGCCACCGGAGGGCGGGAAAAGAGCCGCCTTCCTGTTGCTCGCCCTGCTGCTGCTCGCTGCAACGGGTGCCGGCTGGCTGGTTACGCAGGTCGAATGGAATTCCGGGGCCGTAACCGCCGCCGGTGCATCCCATGCACTCACCGAACCGAATTCCCCACCCCCACCCCCGGTATCGGCAGCACCGCCACGCACGCTCCACATCCCCTTGGCCGATCATGCACTGACTCTCGTCATCGCGCTCACCTCCGTCGCCGCCCTGGCTGCTGCAATCTGGATCTTCTCTGAAAATTCCTGGTATTTCCCGAACCATGCCGGCCGCCGCCGCCGGCGGCACCTGGCGCAGGCGATGGCCGAAGCGGTCGTTGCCGGATTGGCCGATCTCACGGACGATCCCGATCCGAGGCGGGCGGTGATCGCCTGTTACCGCCGTTGCGAGGCCGCCGTGGCGGCGGCGCGGCGCCACCGCTACCCCTGGCAGACGCCGCGTGAATTTGTCGAGACAGCGCTCGTCGCCTTGAGCTTGCCGCGGACGGCGGTCCGTTCCCTGCTGTCCGTGTTCGAGCGTGCACGCTTCAGCAACGAACCGGTCGATGCCGCGGACCGCAGAACGGCTCTGGCGGCACTCGACGACATCCGGACGGCACTTGCCGAAGGGAAAGAGCATGGAACGCGGCACTGAAAGGATCACGCTTGTCACGCTGATCGGCTGGCTCGTGCTCGCCGGCCTGATGGCGGCGATCGCAGCACCGATCGCGCTCTGGGTCGGGCCGTCCCATCATTCCCTTGTCGTCCGCCTGGCAGGGGCGTTGTTCGCAGCTTCCGTGTTCTGTCGCCTCGGAGCGGCGGTCCGGGCTGCCATCGAGGCAGGGCCATCCTCGCCCGTGGAGCTGGCACTCGACCGCCCGGAACCTCGCGCCCTCGCCGATCCGGGCCTGAGGCGTGCCGCCGGCGATCTCCGCTCGAGCCTTGGGCGAGGCGGCAGTTTCCACCGGGTGCTCCGGCCGCGGTTGCTGGCGATTGCTGAAAGCCGTGGTGCCCGCCTCCCGCCGGAGCTTCTGCCGCGCCAGGGCTCACGGGTACGGCGGGAAGACCTGGCACTCATCCTGGCGGTCCTCGAGGAGGCGGAATGACCCCGCGCGAACTCGCCGCGCACGCCGATCCGATCCTTGCCGCTCTTTTTCGGGTCATCGTCGGCAAGGAGGAAGTGCTGCGGCTGATCCTGGCCGCACTGCTCGCCGACGGCCATGTGCTGATCGAGGATGTGCCAGGCGTTGCCAAGACGACGATCGCCGCTTCCTTCGGCACCGTGCTCGGCCTCTCCTTCCGCAGAGTGCAGTTCACCCCCGATCTGCTGCCGGCAGACCTTACAGGCAGCTTCATCTACGACCAGAGGAATGCCGCGTTCACCTTTCGCCGCGGCCCCGTCTTCACCGGCCTCCTGCTCGCCGACGAAATCAACCGCGCGGCGCCGAAAACACAGTCTGCGCTGCTCGAAGCGATGCAGGAGCGGCAGGTCACCGTCGAAGGCGAGAGCTTTCCACTCGAGCCGCCATTCCTGGTGATCGCAACGCAGAACCCGATCGAACTCGAAGGCACCTATCCCCTGCCGGAAGCCGAGCTGGATCGTTTCCTGGTGCGACTTCAGATCGGCTATCCGAATGCCGAAGAAGAGTTGCGAATCCTGCGCCTGAGACAGGAGCGCCGGAGCGACCAGCCGCACCTCGAGCCGGTCGTGACGCGGGCCGGGCTTCGGGAGATGCAGGCTGCGCTCGAAGACGTGTTCCTCGATCCCTCGATCGAAACCTACGTCGTGCACCTCGTGCGCGCAACGCGCCAGGACGCGCGGTTGATGCTCGGCGCCTCGCCGCGCGCCAGCCTGGCGCTCATGAAGATGGTACGCGCCGTTGCCGCGCTCGAAGGCAGAAGCTTCGTCACCCCGGATGACGTCAAGCGCGTTGCCGTGCCCGTACTGGCGCATCGGCTGGTGCTTCGCCCGGAGAACTGGGGCGGGCGCATCACCACCGCGGACGTGGTGACCAATCTGCTCAACCAGGTCACCGCGCCGGCCGCGGAAGTCGGATGAACTCCGACCTGGCGCGCACCACACCGCTGGAGCGCGCCACACCGCTGGTGCGCGCGCTCGTGGCGACAGGCGGCCTTGCACTCCTGCTCGGCATTCTCCTCGGCCGGCCGGAGTTCTTCGCACTGGCGCTGCCGCTCCTCATCGCCCTGCTGCTGGGCGCGGTTCCCGAGAAAATCGAGCCCGGCAGCATCCGCCTCCGCTCCGACAAGGAAACATTGTCCGAGGGTGAGGAGGTGACGATCGACATCGAAGCAGGGCTTGCCGGCGCACACGGCTGCGTGCAGATCATTCCTGTCCTGCCGCCGCTCTTTCATCCGCTCGATGCGCCACGCTCGCCGATGCTTGTTCCTGCTCGGGAGCAGCTTCTCGCCTGGCGCTGCCGGGGACGCCCGGACGCCGCCACGGTCCTGCACTTCGATGCCGTCTTCCTGCGCGCCTTCGATCCTTCCGGTCTGTGGCTGAGCGAATGGGGAGAAAATGGCCGGCTTACGCTGACCGTTTTGCCGCGCGCGCTGGCGGTTGGCAGGCTGCCCCGGCCGCGCATGACGCGTGCCCTGTTCGGCATGCACGCCTCGACCGCGGCCGGAGAAGGTGTGGCATTCGCCGATCTCCGCCCCTTCGCCGCGGGCGATCGGCTGCGCCAGATCAACTGGCCAGTGTCACTCCGGCGGCAAAGCCTGCATGCGAATCGCTATCATGCCGAGCGGCAGGCGGAGATCGTGCTCCTGATCGACACCTTCATGACGATCGGGCAGAGGCCGGATGCGAGCCTCGATCATATCCTGCGCGCGGCCGCCGGATTCGCCGCCACCGCGCTCAGGTGCGGCGATCGCGTCGGGCTGCTCGAATTCGGCGGGATAGCGCGCTCGCTCGCCGGCGGCACCGGGCAGGGACACTATGTCCGCATCCTGCACGCTTTGGCCCGGGCCGCACCCGTTTACACGGAATTTGCCCAGGATCTCGCCGCGCTGCCGGAGCATGTGCTCTCCCGGCGAGCCCTCGTCCTGGCGCTGACACCGCTTGCCGATGAACGGTTCGATCGCGCCGTGATCAGGCTCGCGGAGCGCGGCCAGGATATCGCACTCTTTGCCCTGGCGACGGCCGGGCTTTCGCCCGGATTGGTGCGGCGGCGAGACCAGGCGCCGCTGGTGCTCCGGCTCTGGCACCTCGAGCGCGAGGAACGGCTGCGCGCCTTGAGACGCGCGGGCGTGCGCGCCGTGAACTGGTCGCCCGGAAGCCCGCTCGATGCAGCCATCGGGTTGTTGCAGGCTACAGACGCAAAAAGGCGGGCAGCATGACGCGCGCCCTCGGCCTGGTCGCGGCTGCAACGGTCGGGCTTTTGCCGATCTCGCTCTGGCCGGAGCGCTGGATCGTGGCGGCAGCACTGCTGGCCATGCTGGTTTCCGCCGCGGGCGTTCTTCGACCTTCGCCCGGGCTGGCGCGCGCCGGCAGCCTGCTCGGCATGCTCGTCTTCGCGGCAGCGCTGATCACCGTCCCACCCGCCGGCGCCATGCCGGCCGCGCTCCTGATGGGTATTGCCATCCTCTGCCTGCTCGATCTGGCGGCGCTCCGCGCATACTCGGCAGAGAGCGACATCGAGCCGGGCGCGCTCCAGGCGCATCTCGCCAGGCTCGGGCTTTGCATCGTGCTGGCTGCCTTCCTGCTGCCGCTGCTCGCGGCACCGGCGCGTGCGCTGCCGCTGCAATGGAGCGGCATGTTTCGCCCCTTGCTGGCGGTTGCCGGCGGGCTGATCGCCTTCGCCGGTGCGATACGCGCCTTCTACACCACGAGTTCGATCAGGAACGGTCCGCGCCGCACGAGCGAGTGAGAGAAGAGATCGGCGAAGCGCTCCATCGTTTCCGCCCGTGCCGCCTCCACGCCAAGCCCGCCGGCGATGCGCAGCCAGTCGAGATCCGGATTCGAGAGATCGAGCATATCGAGCGCGGTGCGGCCCGGGTTGGCGCCGACGCCTGCCAGCTCGTGCAGCAGGATCGCGTATTTCCGGTTCGATATCAGGATGGTCGTGATATCGAGCCGCTCCCGCGCCTGGGTCCAGAGCGCCTGCAGCGTGTACATCGCAGAGCCGTCCGCCTGCAGCCCGATCACCCGCCGGCCCGGGGCGCCGATCGCAGCGCCGGTGGCAAGCGGCAGGCCATCGCCGATCGCCCCACCGGTGATCTGCATCCAGTCATGCGGTGCCGCCGCGGCGGCATCGGAGAAAATGGTCCGGCCGAAGCTGATGCTCTCGTCCACCACCACCGCCGCCTCGGGCAGAAGGGCGGAGAGAGTCTGCGCAACCGCCTCCGGCGTCGGCGCGCCCTTTGCCACCTCTGGCCGTGTCGCGCTGTTCGGCAACGTCTGCGCCGGCGCGCCCAGCTCGTCCGCAACGCGGGTGAGCGCATCGAGAAGATCCTGGTCCGGGCGGGCGAGCACATGCACGGTGGCGTCGGGCGGGAACAGGTACCCGGGCTTGCCCGGGTAAGCGAAGAACGCAACCGGCTTCGTAGCACCCACCAGAACGACGTGCTTCATGCCGGCCAGCACGGAAAGCGCGCGATCGACGACATACGGGATGCGCTCGACCGGCACGCGCCCGGCGCCGTGCGCGATCCGCGCGTTCGATCCCTGGGCGATCAACCGCGCGCCCGTCGCCGCCCCGATGCGATGCGCGAGCGCCAGTCCCTCTGCCGTCAGCGCCGCGCCGCCAAGCACGAGGATGGCGGGCTCGTTGCCCCGCAGGATGCGCGCAATGCGGGTGAGCACGCCCTGATCGACCGGCGCGGCCTGTGGTGCCGGCAGTGGATTGCCGACCGCCCCGCCCTCCGTCCAGGCGGTGTCCGCCGGCAGGATCAGGGTCGCGATCTGGCCGGGCGGAATCCGTGCCGCATCGATGGCGGCGGCGGCATCCGCGCCCACATCGGCGGCGCGCCGGGCCGTGCGCACGAAACCCGAGACCGGGCGCGCCCAGCCTTCCGTATCGGCGGTGAGCGGGGCATCGAGCGGACGGTGATACGTTGCCTGGTCACCGACGATGTTCACCATCGGCGAGCCGGCGCGGCGGGCGTTGTGCAGATTGGCGAGTCCGTTGGCCAGCCCCGGCCCGCAATGCAACAGCGTCGCCGCCGGCTTGCCGGCCATGCGCGCGTAGCCGTCGGCAGCGCCGGTGACGACGCCCTCGAACAGCCCCAGCACACAATGCATCCCGGGAATGCGATCCAGCGCCGCAACGAAATGCATCTCGCTGGTGCCGGGATTGGCGAAGCAGGTATCGACGCCGCCCTTGAGCAACGTGTGCACGAGGCTTTCCGCGCCGTTCATCCGCACCCCCGAAGTGTTCCCGCTAAAGGCTGGCAGCAGAGGGCCGGTTGCGCAAGTAAGCCGCCCCTCGCAGGATCGCCCTTTGCCTGCGACGCGAAGGGACCGACAGCCCATGCAGCTGACCGTGCTCTACCCGGAGGCGATGTATCCGGATTGTTCGGTAGAGCAACGGATTTTCGGCCCGGAGGTGCGCGTGATCATGCGCGCAAGCGGCGCCCTCGCCGATCTCGCCGAGGCCGATTGCGCGGTGGCGGACGGGCTGATGCTGTTCCGCCATTTCGCCACCGCCGCCGATCTCGCGCGATTCTCCCGGCTCAAGGCCCTGGTGCGGATGGGCGTCGGTTACGACCGGGTGGATCGAAAGGCGGCTGCGGCACGTGGCATCCTGGTCTGCAACGTGCCGGACTACGGCACCACCGAGGTCGCCGACCATGCGCTGGCGCTGGCGCTGGCCCTTCGGCGCGGCCTCCTGCTGCACCATGAGAAGCAGCGGGCGCAGCCGCCGGCGTCGTGGGGTTGGCTGGACGATCCTTTGATCCGCCGTTCCTCGACGCAGACCTTCGGCATCCTGGGTCTCGGCAGGATCGGCACCGCGGCGGCGTTGCGCGCCAAGGCGTTCGCGTTTCGCGTGCTGGCGTACGATCCCTGTCAGCCGAACGGAGTGGAACTTGCGCTCGGCATCGCACGGGCCCGCACGCTCGAGGAATTTCTCCGCGCCAGCGACATTCTCTCGATCCACGCTCCCTTGACCGCCGAGACGCGCGGGATGCTCGGCGCGCGGGAACTCGCGTTGCTGCCAAAGGGTGCGATCGTCGTGAATACGGCGCGCGGTCCGATCCTCGACCATGATGCCCTGCTGGCGCTCATGGAGAGCGGCAAAATCGCCGGCGCCGGGCTCGACGTGCTGCCGGAGGAGCCGCCGGTCGAGCCGGTCCCCGCGTTGCTTGCCGCCTACCGGGCGCGCGCGCCCTGGCTCGAGGGCCGCCTGATCGTGACCCCGCACGCCGCTTTCCACACCCCCGACGCCTGGGTGGACATCCGGGTGAAGTCCGCGGAGACGATGCGCGCGGCATTGCTTGGCCCAAGGCCGCAGAACGTGATTGCTTCCGACGCCGAGTGAAGGGCGAGTCTCTCACGGGCTGAGCGCGGAATCGACGGCGGTGTAGGGACGGCGCTTGATCCGGTCGAGATTTTTCCCTTCGATGCGCAGGAGGGTGGTGGCATCTTCGCGCCGGGGCGAATGCAGCACCCCCGGTTCGTACAGGAAGGCCATGCCCGGGGTCAGCTTGTAATCGCGGATGCGCCGGGCCTTGCCCGGAGCTGTCTCGGTCGGGCGGGCCAGGCATTCCCAATCGGTCATGATCGTCTCGCCGGACGCCTGTCCGTAAATGGCCCAGGTCGGGCCGTGATCATGCGGGCTCGAGTTCCTTGCTCCCTGATAGGCATGCGCGAGGATGGTGAAGCCAAGCTCCGGATCCTCGTACAGCACCCGCCGCTCCGGTCCGTCGGCAGGGATGTGCGCCTCGATGAACGCCCTGTCGCGGAGCACGTCGCGAACCAGCCCGCACACCTTCTCGCGGCCCGCCGGTCCGGGATCGGCCTCGAGTGCTTTCCGACAAGCCAGAGCGAACTGCTCGATCGTCGTGGTCATGAGCCTTTCTCCCTCCTCGGTTCGCGGAAGATTAGCAACCGCCGGCCTCTGAGGTGAAGCAGCCCGCATGCCGATCAGAGCGGGCCTGACACCGAGTGTCGGACTGTGGGATAAACGTCCATGGACTTTGCCGACCTCAGAGTATTCGAAGCAGTGGCACGGCTCGGCGGCATGAACCGCGCGGCCGGTGAGCTGCACACGGTGCAATCCAACGTCACCACACGGATACGCCTGCTCGAGCAGGAGTTGGGAGCACAGCTCTTCCGGCGCCACAGCCGCGGGGTGAGCCTGACTGAGGCCGGAGGGCGGCTGCTGCCGCACGCGGTGCGGCTGCGCCAGCTTATGGAAGAGGCGCGCCACGCCTGTACGGATGATGGCAGGCCCAGGGGTCCGCTCACGATTGGCGCTCTCGAAACCACGGTGGCGCTCAGGCTTTCGTCGCGACTTTCGGTCTTTGCTGCCGCTCATCCCGAGGTCGATCTTGTGCTTCGCACCGGGACCACCAGCGAGCTCGTCAAGGAGGTTCTGGAGTTTCGCCTGGAAGGCGCCTTCGTCTGCGGGCCGGTGAACCATCCTGATCTCGAGGAAGCGCTGGCATTCCGTGAGCGCCTGGCGGTTCTCACGGCGCCGTCGGTGCGCAACCTCGAAGAGGAACTGCGGCGCCGTGCGCTCAAGATCGTCGTCCTGCGCGCGGGCTGCTCCTACCGCCAGCGCCTGGAGGACATTCTCGCGCGCCGCGGCATCGTCAATCTGCGGATCCTCGAATTCGGCACGATCGAGGCGATCATGGGCTCGGTTGCGGCCGGGATCGGCATCACGCTGCTGCCCAAAGGGCTCGCCGAGACGATGAACCCGCGCCATCGGGTCGCGGTTCACGAATTGCCCGCAGCGGTTGCCCGCGTCGAGACGCTGTTTATTCGTCGGCGAGATGCTTTCGCCTCGACGGCTCTCGCCGCCTTCGTCGGGGATTCCATTCTGGTATCCAAACGAGCGATCGCTGCCGAATAATCCTGGTATCTCGCTTTGAGATATAAGTGATCAAATAGAATCACTTCACGTGATTCGGTTGACGGCTCACTCTCTTCCCAGGGTGATCGTCGAGGTTGGCGGCTACGAGTGACATGCAGAAGTCCGTTGCTTCCCCCGGTATGTGGCGAATGGCTGCGTCCGGTCTTGCCGCCAGTTTGATCGGGATCGGGCTTTCGCGCTTTGCCTACACGCCGCTCCTTCCGGCGCTGATCCGGGCGGGCTGGTTCGCACCCGCCGCTGCGGCCTATCTCGGTGCGGCAAATCTCGTCGGCTATCTCGCAGGTGCCTTCCTTGCGCCGCCGATTTCCGCACGGATCCACCCGGTCCTGTTGCTGCGCACGATGATGCTGGTCGCCACTGCCGCCTTCTTTGCCTGCGCATTTCCCCTCTCCTATGCTTGGTTTTTTCTCTGGCGAGCGCTCTCGGGAGTGGCCGGCGGCGTGATCATGGTCCTCGCCGCGCCGACGATCCTGCCACATGTTCGGAATAACTGCCGCGGGCTGGTCGCCGGCGCCATCTTCGTCGGCGTCGGCTGCGGGATCGTTGTTTCGGCAATCCTGGTGCCGGTGCTCCTGCAATGGGGCCTTGCCATGACCTGGCGAGGGCTCGGTGCCGCCGCACTCATCCTCAGTATCGCGGCGTGGAACGGCTGGCCCGCCGACAGCCCACGCCCGCTTCCAGCGTTGCCGGACGCGTGCGAACCTCTCGCGCCGGGCGTTCGCCGCGCCCTGGCAGCCCTTGCTCTCGAGTACGCCCTGAACGCAGTCGGGCTGGTGGCGCACATGGTCTTCCTGGTCGATTTCGTGGCGCGCGGCCTTGGAAAAGGCCTCGGCGTCGGCTCGGAATACTGGATTCTGTTCGGCCTGAGCGCAGCGATCGGTCCGGTAGTGACCGGTCACGTTGCCGATCGCATCGGATTCCGCCTTGCATTGCGCCTCGCTTTCGTGACCGAGGCGGTAGCTGTCGGAATACTCGCGGTCTCTCCGGGTCCGATCGCACTTGCTGTTTCCTGCATCATCGTCGGGGTCTTCGTCCCCGGCATCGTGCCGCTGGTCCTTGGACGGGTGCATGAAGTGACTGCCGGCAACGCCGCTCGGCGGAATGCTGCCTGGGGCATTTGTGTGACAGCCTTCGCCCTCGGGCAGGCGGCCGGAGCCTACGGCCTCGCCTTCGTCTTCGCCGAAACCGGTGGCGATTACCGTTCACTCTTCGCGATCGGATCGGCAGCGCTCGTGCTTGCTTTCGCGATTGACGTTGCCGCACCGGCCTTCGTGCCCGATCGCCGGAACCGCAATGCCACCGCTGCCTGATGGACGAGCGCATGCCACGTTTGCCCCGTGCCAACTGCAATGGAAAAGACCCATGCCACCGATCCGCTCAGCCCTCGCCCGCGCCCAGTCGTTCTGTGAGAGCATCGATATCCGTCTGCCGATCCTCCAGGCGCCGACGGCCGGGGCCTGCCCGCCGTCGCTTGCCATTGCAGTTGCCAATGCCGGAGGGCTCGGCGGCTGCGGGGCGCTCGTGATGCAGCCGGAGGCAATCCGCAACTGGGCATCGGAAACGAGGGCCGGAACGCGCGGAGGATTCCAGATCAATCTCTGGATCCCGGACCCCGCGCCCCGGCGCGATGCCGCCGCCGAAGACGCCGTCAGGGCATTCCTCAGCCGATGGGGACCCGACGTTCCGCGCGATGCCGGCGACTCGCGGCCACCGGATTTCGCCGCTCAATGCGAAGCGATGCTGGCGGTGCGGCCCGTCGTCATCTCTTCGGTCATGGGTCTCTATCCGCCGGCGTTCGTCGAAAGAATGAAGGCGCTGGGCATCAAGTGGTTTGCCACCGTGACGACCGCAGCCGAGGCGAAGCTTGCCGAGCATGCCGGCGCGGATGCGATCGTCGCCCAGGGAATGGAAGCCGGTGGCCATCGCGGGTCGTTCGATGCGGCAAAGGCGGAAGCCGAGATGGTCGGGCTGTTCGCGCTGCTGCCGGCGGTCGTCGATGCGGTATCCGTGCCGGTGCTGGCGGCCGGCGGGATTGCCGATGCGCGGGGTGTTGCTGCCGCACTTCTTCTCGGCGCCTCGGCGGTCGTGATCGGAACCGGCTTTCTGCGCTGCCCGGAAGCGAAACTTCCCAAGGCCTGGGCAGACGCGATCGGGCACAGCCTGCCGGAGCAGACGGTGCTGACGCGTGCCTTCTCCGGCCGTGCCGGGCGCAGCATTGCAACCGCCTATGTCCGCGCCGCGGCCGCGGCCGATGCGCCGCGGCCGGCACCCTACCCGGTGCAGCGCGGCCTCACGCAGGCGATGCGCCAGGCCGGCACCAAAAACGACGACATCGACCGGATACAGGCATGGACGGGCCAGTCGGGCAGGCTGGCGCAGGCGCTCCCGGCCGCCGAGGTCGTGCACCGGCTGTGGGAGGGCGCGCAATCGTTGCTTCGGTAGATAGCAGCCCCGCGCGCGCTTCCGTCATCTCCGGCTTGACGCGGCGCGGCTTTTCACGGAACGCAGAAAGACGGAGTCACTCTCGCGGGGGAATGAGATCGTGGTGGTGGATGCGTTGACGGCGGTCCCAGGGAAGCCTGATCGCGGGTTCCTCTTTTCCGAATGGGCGAGAGAGCTTCCCGAGAAAGCGGATATTGCGTTCCTCGGCGTCCCCTACGGCAGCGCCTACAGCTTCCATGAAATCGTCAACGACCAGGCCAACGGCCCGCGTGCGATGCGGGAGGCCGCCGACCGCGTTGTCCGCTCGCTCGAAAGGTTCGACTTCGATCTTGGTGGCCCGCTCTATGCAGGCCGGAGCCTCCGCGTGGTCGACTGCGGCGACGTGCTGGCGCTGGCCAGCGACCCCACCAGCCATATCAGGCGTACCGAACGGGCGGTCCGGCAGCTTCTCGCCGCCGGCGCGCTGCCGGTCATTCTTGGCGGAGACCACGCGATTCCGATTCCGGTCCTGCGCGCTTACGAAGGCCGGGGGCCGATCACGCTGGTCCAGATCGACCAGCATATCGACTGGCGGGACGAGGTGAATGGCGTGCGTGACGGGCTGTCCAGCCCGATCCGGCGCGCGTCCGAAATGCCCCACGTGGGGCCGATCTTCCAGATCGGGCTGCGGGCAACCGGCAGCGCCCGCGCCGAGGAGGTCGAGGCCGCCCGTGCCTACGGCGCCCAGCTCATCAGCGCCTACGAGCTGCACGAGCAAGGAATGGCGGCGATCCTGGCCCGGATCCCGGATGGCGGCCGCTATTACCTGACCGTGGATATGGACGGGATGGATCCATCCATCGCGCCGGCGGTCGCCGCACCCTGTCCAGGCGGCGTATCGTTCCTCGAGGCGCGGCAGTTGATCCATGGACTGGTGCGCAAGGGGCGGGTGGTCGGCATGGACGTGGTCGAGATCACACCATCGAGCGACGTGAACCGGATCACCTGCATCACGGCGGGCCGGTTGATCGTCAACATGATCGGCGCCGCGGTACGGGCGGGCTATTTCGACCGATAGCGGTCATGTCTGCGGTCCGGGCGAAGTGGCGCGATCCGGATCGATGGCGCGTTGCACATAGGCGTCCGCTTCCGATCGATAGTCCTCCCAGAGCTCTGCCAGCGCCGCGATCGGACGCTCGCTCCGATCGATACGCAGGTCCACATAGGGAAAGCTTTCCCGGTGCACGACCAGAAGTGCGGCAGAGACCAGGAGGCGGAATTCGCCGCCGGCTTCCACCCCTGCGAAGAGCGCCGCCAGCAGCCGGTCGGGCAAGGGCTGGTCGGGCGAGCGCTCGAACGCGTCCGTCATCGCTGCCGGCAGCGCGGCGGAACGAACGATATTGGCAATGGCGACGCAGGAGGTGCCATGGGCCTCGCCGCGTTCCGGCTTCACGTGCCCGCCGCTGAACGCCGCGGAGCGGCCGTCCGCGTCGAGAACCGCCAGTTGCCGCCACTCGCGATGCGGGGTCGAAGCGAGCATGGCGCGGAGCGCATGTCCGGCGTCAGACCCGCGCGCCAGGAGGTCGAGCCCAAGCGGGCCGAGGCGGGGATCGGTCCGATGCTGGGTCAGAACCGCGCCGATGCCCGCGCGGGCGAAAGCGCAGCGTGAACCGACTGCGATCGCGGAGGTGGTGACGACGGCGCCCAGCATCCCTGTCCGTGCGCAGCGTCCGAGGAGGGAGAACGTCATCCGGACCCTGCTCTGGCCATGACGGCGAGGGCGAGTTCCAACGATCACTTTCCGCCGGCGAGGAACGAAGCGGCGGCCAGGGCATGCGTGCGGACGATGTGCAGGTACTCCTCGACATCGACCCACTCGTCCGGCTTTGCCATGTTGTTGGGAGTGCACCCATAGAGGAAGGCGGGCACGCCGTGCCGGCGCCAGTGCTTGGCGTCCGAGGCCCCGAGGCCAACCGCGGGAACCGGCTCCGTTCCCGTGAGGCCGGAGACGGTGCGGCGGATGATGCCGACCATCGGATGCAGAGGATCGCTGAAAGTCGGCTCGCCGGAATGGGTCCACACCGGAGTCACCCGGGCTTCCGGATAGCGGCCGAGAATCGCCTCCACCTCTCTCATGACCGCGGCATGCGTCGTGCCGACGGGCAGGCGGATATCCATCTCCAGCCGGCAATGGCCGGGCAGCATGTTGACCTTGAGGCCACCCTCGATCACTCCGGCCGAGACCGTCACGCGGTTGAGAATCTCGCCGGCACCGGGCCCCAGCGCCCGGTCCATCGCCGTCCGCGACGCCGCGATCGCCTGGCGAACGGCATCCGGCACTTCGGCGCGCATCTCCTCGAGCCCATAGAGGTCGCGCACCAGGTCCGCGGCGATGCGAATGGCATTGCGGCTTTGGTGCGTGTAGGCGCCATGCGCACCCGGCGTGTCGATTTCGAAGACCAGCCGAAGCGTCCCCTTCTCCCCGAAACGGATGGTGCCGGGCGTGGTCGGCTCGCCATTCAGGAGGCAGTCTCCGCTGCACTCGTCGGGAAACGTTTCAAGCAGCCAGCGCGCACCCCACGTACCGCCCGTCTCCTCGTCCGACACAGAGGTCAGGGTCAGACGCCCGCCGAGCGTCTCCTGCAGCCGGTGCAGATAGATGTAGGTCCAGACCGAGGCGGCGGTTCCGCACTTCATGTCGGTCGCCCCGCGGCCCAGCACCTTTCCTCCCGCGACTTCGCCGCTCCACGGATCGTTCGACCAGCTCTCGCGTGGCCCGGCCGGAAAGACGTCGATATGTCCGTTCAGGACCAGATGCGGCCGCCCCGTTCCGAAGCTGCCGACGATGTTGGGCAGCTCATCCCGGGCACTGCGAATTTCCGCCGGCACCCCATGGGCATGCAGATGGGCGAGCAGAAACCGCGCGGCCGCGCGGGTGTCACCGGGCGGATTCGGGCTTGGAACGGCGACGAAGCGGGAGAGGAAATCGATCAGAGGCGCGCGGTCGGTCTCGATCCAGTCGAGGATGCGGGCGCGGATTTTCTCCATGCTCATCGCTCCGGCGGTTCCATCTCGCAGGCAAGATAGCCACGCCGCTTCGCCTCTTCCCAGAGCAGGCTGACGGCGGCGGAACCCTCGCGAACGATGGCCGCCTCGTCCAGCCCGGGCGTCCGGCCGGCACGCAGCAGAGGCCGCCCGGCGATCAGGACGGTGTCGATGTCGGCCGAGGATGCGTACCAGACGAGGCTCCGGATCGGGTCATGGACCGGCTGCAAGTGCGCCTTGCCGGCGTCGAGGATCACGATGTCCGCGGCGGCGCCAGGAGCGATGCGTCCGAGATCCGGCCTCCGCAGGATGTCGGCCGCGCCGGCTGTTGCCGCGTGCAGCAGCTCGGCCGCGGTTGCCACGTCGCCGGCGCCGAAACTCTGCTTCGAGGCAAAACCGGTGGCCCGGAGCTGGGCGAACATGTCCATCCGTTCGGCATCGGTGCCGATCCCGACTCGCACGCCGGCACGATGGAACCGCGCAAAGCACGGCGCTTTGCCGCCGCGGAGGAACACGCTCGCACAGTTCGCCACCGCCGCGCCCGCGTCCCTGAGCCGACCCAGCTCCGCATCCGTCAGGTGCGTGCCGTGCGCGAAGATGACGCCTTCGCGCAGCAGGCCGACCGAGTCCATGTAGTCGGCCGGCCCCATGCGGTGGTGGGCGGCGATTCGATCCAGCTCACCCTGGCTCTGCGCGAGATGGATGGTCAGCAAAAGCCCACGCTCGCGGGCGATCCGATCGGCGGCGCGAAGCAGATCCGGCGCGCACGAATCCGCAGCGTGCGGGCCGAGGATCACGCGCGTCAATCCCCTGTCACCCCGGTCGAACTCTGCGAACAACCGCTCGAACGCCGCGAGGCCGCTGACGCCCTCGATACTGCCTTGCGACGCTCCTCTCACCGCGGAATCCGCCGTCGCCGCCGGGGAGAACAGGTAGGGTGCGGCATAGAGGCGGAGCCCCCAGCTCTGGGCCAGGTCCAGAATCATGGCTTGTGGCGGGCGAAACTGGTCGACGAGCGTGGTCGCGCCGCTGCGGAGCACTTCCAGGAGGCCGAGCGCGATCACCGCGCGGAGCTGGCCTGGCGCAAGGAATCCAACCGCGAGTCCGCCGATCGGCATCAGCATGGAATAGACCTTGCTCTCGCCGGCGATGCGGCGTGGAAGGTCGTCCACGACTCCGCGGAACAGCGGTGCGTTGACGGTGTGGTTGTGCAGATTGATGAAGCCGGGAAAGGCGATCCCATTTGCAACGGCGATGGTCTCGGCATCGAGGGGAGGGTCGGTTGTTACGTCAGCGATCCGGCCGTCCTCGACCACCACGGCATGTCCCGGCAGCGGGACGTGGCGGCCGTTCTGCCAGGCAATCGTCCAGGCCGTGCGGAGCACAAGGCGCGCCATGCTTCCCCCTGGCATGAAAGCGGATGGCGTGAAAGATGCCGCAACGAAGCCGAAGCGGAAAGGGTTGCCCTGCTCGCCGTGAGGGCAGCCGAAGGGCGCACCGCTGGACAAGCCGCAACGTCTCAGATCATAGTTTGCGCCGTGCGGCACCGTGGTTGTACCGGCAGCAATCGGGAGGCGATGATGTCATTGACACGCAGGGGCCTGATCGGCAGCGCAGCAGCATTACCCTTCATGACCCGCCCGGCCTCTGCCGCGCGCAATGTGCTCCGGCTTGGCGTCGGCAACTCGCCGACCCACCTCGATCCGATGTTTACGACGATCGGCGACGAGTACATCTACGACAACCTGGTGTTCAACGGCCTGACGCGGATGCGCGCCGATCTCGGCATCGTTCCGGATCTCGCCGAGAAGTGGACGTACTCCGAGGATCTCAGGCAATGGACTTTCCATCTGCGCCGCGGGGTCAAGTTCCATAACGGCCGGGAGCTGGTTGCCGAGGACGTCACCGCGATGTTCAAGCGGCTGCTCGATCCCGCCACTGCCGCGCCCTCGCGCAGCAACTATACGATGATCGAGCATATGTCGTCCCCCGACCCCTATACCGTGATATTCGATCTGAGCTTCGCCTATGGCGGCTTCGCCGACATCATGTCGGATCGCCAGGTCAAGATCACCCCGCGCGATCTGGTGGCGCAGTTGGCGACCAGGCCGATTGGAACCGGCCCGTTCATGTTCCAGAGCTACACCCCGGGCGATCGCATGGTCCTGGCGAAGAATCCGGACTATTTCGAGGCCGGGTTGCCGCTTCTGGAGGGTGTCGAGCTCCGCATCATTCCGGAAATGAGCGTCAAGATCGCCGCTTTGCGGGCCGGAGATATCGACATCGTGTGGCAGATTCCGCTCGACCAGGTGAAGCCGCTGAGCGCGGATCCGAAGCTGCGCGTGGACAGCGTGGCGACCGGTTCGTGGGATGCCGCGATCATGAACAATGTCAATCCTCCGTTCAACGATGTGCGGGTGCGCCGCGCCTTCAATATCGCCGTCGACAAGCGCGACGTCGTCGAGTTGACGTTGTTCGGGGAGGGTGTGCCGACGATCAGCCCGATTCCGCCGACCAGCCCGTTCTACGCCAAGGATATCGTGATCCCCAAGGCCGATCCGGCGGCGTCGCGCAAGCTCCTGGCCGAGGCCGGGCATCCGGACGGGCTGAAGATCCAGCTCATCGTTCCCGTCGGGCGGCCGGTCCGCGAACGGCTCGGGGTCACTCTGCAGCAACTCGCCAGCCCCGGCGGATTCGACATCAGCGTGCAGCGCGTTCCCTTTTCCAGTTACGATGCCGAGGTTTCCGGCAAGGCGCCATTCTATATCGACGGCTATTTCGCACGTCCGACCGTGGACACCAGCACCTACGAATTTCTCCATTCCAACGGAAGCTGGAACGAGCGGCTCTGGCACTACAGCAACGCCCTGGTGGACAAGGCGCTCGACGCCGCCCGTGAGACGGGCGATGCGGAGAAAGAGAAAGCCGACTATATCGCCATGCAGCAGGCGCTGAATGCCGATCCGTGCGGCTTCTTTGCCTATTCGGTGAACTATGCCTGCGCCTACCGCCAATGGGTCAAGAACGTGCAGACGCACCCGATGCAATGGTTCGATCTCCGCCACGCAACCATCGGGTGAGCACGGCGGCGGGAGTTCCGGCGGCGCCGACCGGTCATGGCCGGGTTCGTGGTCCGCCGCCTGCTGGCCGTGGTTGGCGTCCTCCTGGCGATGTCGGTTCTGATCTTCGCCATCGTCCATATCCTGCCCGGGAATGTCGCCTACGCGATCCTCGGTGAGTACGCGACACCCGGGGCGGTTGCCGCCCTCGAGGCAAAACTCGGGCTGAACGAGCCCCTGTCCGTCCAGTACTGGCACTGGCTCGCTCAGATGCTGCACGGGAATCTCGGCCAGTCGCTTTCGATGGACCGCCCGGCGGCGCCGCTGATCGCCGGCGCCCTCGGCCGGTCGGCGATCCTGGCCGGCATGAGCTTCACACTTGTGGTCCTGCTCGGAATCGGTTGCGGCGTCTACGGCGCCACGCACAAGGGCCGGATGTCCGATCGGACCCTGGCGTTCGTGCAGTTTCTTTTCATTGCCGTTCCGGACTTCTTCTGGGCGATCCTGGCGATCCTGTTCTTTGCCGCCTGGCTGCACTGGCTGCCGGCCACCGGGTACGCCTCGATCGCCGAGGCCGGCGTGGGCGGCTGGCTGGCGCATCTCCTGCTGCCCGTGACTGTCCTGACGCTGGGGCTTACTGCGCACGTGTCGCGCCTGGCGCGTTCGTCCATGCTCGAGGTGCTGGGAAGCCGATATATCCTGGCGGCGCGCGCCAAGGGGCTGCCGGAGCGGCTGGTGCTGTACCGCCACGCGCTCCCCAATGCGCTGCCGCCCGCCATTACGGTGCTGGCAATCGATGCCGGCATCCTGATGGGGGGCATCGTCGTCATCGAGACGGTATTTGCCTATCCGGGCCTCGGGCGACTGCTGGTCTATGCCATCGAGAATCGGGACCTGCCGCTGCTGCAGGCGGGGATGATGGTGGTGACGGCGATCTATGCCATTGCCAACCTGCTCGCCGATTTCAGCTATGCGCTGCTCGACCCGCGGCTCCGCCACGGGCGCAGCATCCGGTGAAAATGCGCACGGAACCGGCGCCCATGAGCGGGGCCGCCCTCGGGCAATGGCGCGGGTCGCGTGCGCTCCGGATCGGCGGTTGCGTCGTGGCCGCGATCGTCGTGCTGGCGGTTATCAGCCCGTGGATCGCACCATACAGCGCGGTGGCGTTCGATGTCCGGCTGCGCTTCGCTCCGCCCTCGGCCATCCATCTCTTCGGGACGGACGAGTTCGGCCGCGATGTCTTCTCCCGCGTCCTGGTCGGCGCGCGCTACTCGCTGGCGATGGGGTTCGGGGCGATGGCGATCAGCGTCGTTGCCGGTGTTCCGCTCGGCCTCCTGGCTGCCTTTCATCGCGGCTTCGCCGAGGCGGCGATCATGCGCGCCGTCGATCTTTTGATCTCGCTCCCGCCGATCCTGCTCGGCCTCCTGATCCTGGCGGTCACGCCGCCAAATTTGTGGAAGACCATCGTTGCCGTCGGCATCGTCTATATCCCGATCCTGACGCGGCTGACCCGCTCCGTGGCGCTGGGGTTGCTGGAAGAGGATTTCGTGCAGGCCGCCCGCGCACGGGGCGAGGGAGCCGTCTCGATCCTGGCCCGCGAGATCCTGCCCAACGCCTGGCCGCCCATCATCGTCGAAAGCGGATTGCGCGTTACCTTTGCGATTCTGCTTGGCTCGTCGCTTTCCTTTCTTGGGCTCGGCCCCCAGCCTCCGAGCAGTGAATGGGGCCTGATGATCGCGGAGAGCCGGCAATTCATCGACCGTGCGCCGTGGATGGGGCTCGCTCCGGGCCTTTCTCTCTGTGCCCTGCTGATCGCGGTCAATCTTTTTGGCGAGGGGCTGCGAGAGCGGCTCGACCCCCGGCTGAGCGGCCGCGGCGGTGCCTGAAACGGATCTCGAAGTTGCGGAACGGGCGTCCGGCGCGGGCGGATCGCCGCCGGCGCTGCGCATCGAAGATCTGTCCGTCAGCTATGCGACCATTCGCGGCCGGGTGAGGGCGCTCGACCATGTTTCCCTCGCCATCCCGCGCGGCCAGGTGCTGGGATTGGTCGGGGAGTCTGGCTCCGGCAAATCCACGGTCGTGCTGGCGTTGCTCGGACTGCTCGACGAAGCTGCGGAGGTGACGGCAACGGCGCTCGAATTCGAAGGGCACGACCTGCTCGGCGATCCCGTCACACCGCGCGGGCGACGCATCGGCACCGTGTTCCAGGATCCGTCGTCGATCCTCAATCCCGCACTTCCTGTGGGGCTGCAAGTGGCGGAGCCGTTGCTGGTACATCGCCGGATGGGGCGCGCCGAGGCATTCGAGCGGGCGGCGGACCTGCTGGCAAAAATGGGCATCCCGCGGCCGGGCGCAGTCATGCGGGCGTACCCCCACCAGCTTTCCGGCGGCATGAAGCAGCGGGCGCTGATCGCCCAGGCACTGGCGACGGAACCCGACCTTCTGCTGCTCGATGAACCCACCACGGCACTCGATGTCACGGTCGAGGCGCAAATTCTCGATCTGCTGGACGGGCTGCGCGCCGAACGCGGCCTGACCATGTTGCTGGTCAGCCACAATCTCGGCATCGTCGATCGGATCTGCGATCGGGTGTGCGTGCTCTATGCAGGCCGGACCCTGGAGTCCGGGCCGACGTCGGCGCTTTTGCAGGCCCCGCGCCATCCTTACACACGCGGCTTGCTGGGTGCCCTGCCGCGCCTCGATCGCTCCCTGGCCGCAGCGTTGCTACCGATCCCGGGCAATCTGCCCGATCTCACCCACCCTGATCCTGGCTGCAACTTCCGGCCACGATGCCCGTTTGCCGAACAGGGCTGCGCAGAACCCCAATCCCTTTCCGAGATCCTGCCAGGGCACTGGGTGCGCTGCCATCGTGCCGGGATCGTCGAAACCCTGCCGTGGCCGCTCCCCGAGCTGGTGGCGCGCGCGGGAGGCGGGACGCCGGAGCGGCATCGGGAGCGGCTGGTCGAAGCAACCGGGATGCAGCGCTCCTTTCGCAGCGGCGGGACATTCGCCCGGCTGCTCGGCACCGAAAACGTGACCCGGGCGGTGGATGGCGTCACGCTTGCGATCGGCAGAGGCGAGAGCGTCGGGCTGGTCGGCGAATCGGGTTGCGGCAAATCGACGCTGGGGCGCCTCCTTCTGCGTCTCATTCCCGCTGAATCCGGCTCGCTCCGGTTTGCCGGGAAGGCGGTGCCCGAGCATCCGGCGGCAGAGTTCCACCGGCGCGCGCAGATCGTTTTCCAGAACCCGGATACTGCACTGAACCCGCGCCAGACCGTGGCCGCGATCCTCTCGCGCCCGCTCCATCGTTTCGCGCTGGCGGAAGGGCCCGAAGTGGTGCGGGAAGTCGAGCGGCTGCTCGATCTCGTGCGGTTGCCACATGCTTTTCGGAGCCGCTACCCGCACCAGCTCTCGGGCGGGGAGAAGCAGCGCGTCGGCATCGCTCGGGCCCTTGCCACGCGCCCGGATTTCGTGATCGCGGACGAGGCGGTTTCGGCGCTCGACGTTTCCGTCCAGGCGGCGGTCCTGAACCTGCTCGCGGATCTCAGGGGTCGGTTGGGCGTCGCCTATCTCTTCATCAGTCACGACATCGGCGTGATTGCCCACATCGCCGAACGCGTTGCCGTCATGTACCGGGGCCGGTTGATGGAGGAAGGGCTGACTGCGCAGGTACTGCACCCGCCCTATCACCCGTACACCGAGGCCCTGCTGTCAGCCGTGCCGGTGGTCGGTGCGCGCGAGCGCAGCGCCTCGCGGATCCGGCTCGCCGGCGATGCAAGCAGTGCCGTGCCCGGGGCGGGCTGTCCTTTCGCTGCCCGCTGTCCACGCCGGATCGGACCCCTCTGCGACACCGTTCCGCCGCCATGGCAGGTGGCTGCGGAGGGTCATCGCATCGCCTGCCACATACCGCTGCCGACCCTGGCTGCCATGCCTCCCGCGCTCGGCGGGTGACGCTCAGGATCCCGCGATCCGCCTGCCTTCTTCCGCCGGGATGGGGGCTGGCAGCGCC
>JASHOF010000111.1 GCA_030041255.1 Acetobacteraceae bacterium | reverse complement strand
GTCCCTTCGGGAATCTCGCCCATTGGTACCCAAACGAAGCAGACTCGCCAGCGATCATTGATGCGGATGCTGTATTGGCCCTTGCGCTTGCCGCTGAGAGCCTCGAAGCGGTTCGACGGCGGATTCCGGAGGTCGCCTAGCCGGACTGCCGCCTGCAACCTCGTTAGGGCCTTGGCAGCGGCGGTCGCGAAGGCCTGAAACTCTTTGACGCGCTCCCCCGCCAGGAACCGCTCGGTTGCTCTCGTCTTGCATCCGCGGATCGCCATGCCGTCTTGTCGCCTGCCGCAGTCCGTTATATGTTATGTTACACATAACAGCCAAGAGGTGCGTTGCGCCAAGCGACATCACGGTGCGGCGGGGTCGATTTGCCGGTTCCCGTCATGGAGGGCCGATGGCGCGTTGGCGGCTACCGTGTCGTGCTCTGGCGTAGGAATGGCGTCCCGTACGGGATTCGAACCCGTGTTACCAACGTGAAAGGCTGGTGTCCTAGGCCTCTAGACGAACGGGACGGAAAGCCCGCTGCTAAAGGAAATCCAGGCTCACGCCAAGGCCGCATCGGTGATGACGAAGCCGGGCGCACTCGCCCTGTTCCAGCGATCGACCCGCAGATGGCCGGCCAGGTGAAGCAGCCGGCCGGCACGTTCGAGCAGAGGTGCCGCCAGAGTGCCATTGGCGGCGCGGAAGGCGATCGCCTTGATTCGCCCGCCCAACCCGTCCTCGTCGGCAACGATGGCGCGGATGCTCCGCCCTTCCCGCCCGACCCTGTCCGCCCTCAGCACACGCACGCGCGGCAGCACCAGGACCGGCTCCTCGTTGCCGGCGCCGAACGGCGCCAGCCGGGCGAGAAGTTCAGCCAGCTCGGCGGTCGCACCGCGCACCGAAAGCGCACCCTCGACCGGCAGATCGGCCGCACCGGGCAGTTCCGCGGCGGCCGCCAGCCGCTCGTTGAGGAAGGCATGGAAGGCGGCGAGGCGGCTACAGGAAAGAGAGAAGCCGGCCGCCATCGCATGGCCCCCGCCGGTTTCCAGCATCCCTTTCTGGCGGGCGGCAATCACCGCCGCACCGAGATCGAGCCCCGGCACCGACCGCCCGGAGCCCTTGGCGAGCTGACCGGCCACGCCGAGCACACAGGCCGGGCGGTTGAAGCGTTCCTTGATCCGCCCGGCGACGATTCCGACCACGCCCGGATGCCAGCCGGCCCCGCTTGCCAGCAGCACCGGCATGCCGGCTTCCGCCTGGGCGGCGGCTTCCGCCATCGCGCCCTCCAGCACGGTTGCTTCGACCCCCTGGCGGGTGCGATTCACCGCCTCGAGCTGACGCGCCAGCGGCTCGGCCGAAGCCAGGTCCGGTGCCAGGAGCAGCTTCAACCCGAGATCCGCCTCAGCGATACGCCCGGCGGCGTTGATGCGCGGCCCGAGGATGAAACCACAGCTCTCCGTGGTCGGCCCGCCCATCACCTCGGCGACGGCCATGAGACTCGCGATCCCCGGACGCTCCCGCCAGGCCATGACCTTGAGACCCTGAGCAACGAACGCCCGGTTGAGCCCGGTGAGCGGCATGACGTCACAGACCGTGGCAAGCGCCACCAGATCGAGAAAGGAAAGGAGGTCCGGCTCGGCACGCCCGGCAAAGAATCCGCGGCGGCGGAGCGATCTGAGAAGCGCCACCGCGGCGAGGAAGGCGACTGCCGTCGCGCACAGGCCGCCGAGACCGGAATCGTCGTCGAGGCGGTTCGGATTGATCAACGCGAGAACCGGAGGGGGCGACTCGACCTTGTGATGATCGAGCACGATCACCTCCGCCTCTCCCGCGAGCGAGGCCAGGGCATCGTGCGCACTGCTGCCGCAATCGGTGCAGATGATCAGCCTGGCGCCGCGCCGGGCGAGCCCGCGGAGTGCCGCGCTGTTCGGCCCGAAACCCTCCTTGAGCCGATCCGGCACGTAGGTCACGGCGGGCACGCCAAGGCTGCCGAGGACGCACGTGATCAGCGCGGCCGAGCAGGCGCCGTCAACGTCGTAATCGCCGAACACGGCGACCGCTTCGCGCCCGAGAACCGCCTCGGCCAGCCGATCGGCGGCGCGATCCATGTCTTTGAGGAGTGAGGGGTCGGGCAACATCGCGCGCAGTGTCGGGGCGAGGAAACCGCCGGCTGCTTCGCGTGCGATGCCGCGCGATGCGAGCACGCGACCGAGCAGTTCCGGCACGCCGAGCTGCTCTGCGATGGCAAGCCCGAGCCGCTCTTCGGCCTCGCGCCAGACCCAGCGGCGCCCGCTCAGGCTGCGCGCGACGCCGAGCGCCGGTGCCGGGGTGGTCAAATCTGGGTCCACCAGGTCTTGGTGAGGAAGTTGTGATGCGATTCGATGTAGCGCACGGTGCCCGACTTGCTGCGCATGACCAGCGAATGGGTGACCGCTCCCGGTCCGAAACGCCTGACGCCGCGCAACATCGCCCCGCTCGTCACCCCGGTGGCGGCGAACATGACGTCCCCGCCGGCCATCTCGGTAATCGCGTATTTGCGGTTCGGATCGGAAATTCCCATGCTGCGCACCCGTTCGATCTGCGCCTCGTTCTCGAACAGGAGCCTCCCCTGCATCTGCCCGCCGATGGCACGCAGCGCGGCTGCCGCGAGCACGCCCTCCGGTGCCCCGCCCGAACCCATGTAGAGATCAACCCCGGTATCCGGCTGCGCCGTTGCGATCACGCCCGCCACGTCGCCGTCGGGGATGAGCACGATGCGCGCGCCGGCCTCGCGGCAGTGCCCGATCAACTCGGCATGACGCTCGCGATCGAGGATGCAGACCACCAGATCGCCGATCTCGCGGTTCTTGGCGCGCGCCAGGTTGCGCAAATTCTCTGCCACCGACGCGTCGAGATCCACGACTCCCTCCGGCAGGCCGCCGCCGACCGCGATCTTCTGCATATAGATATCCGGGGCGTGCAGGAACTGCCCGCGCTCGGCCAGCGCCACCACGGCCATGGCGTTCGGGCCGCCTTTGGCCGTGCCCGTCGTGCCCTCGAGCGGATCGACCGCGATGTCCATAGCCGGTCCACCACAGCCGACCTTCTCGCCGATGAAAAGCATCGGCGCTTCGTCCATCTCGCCCTCGCCGATGACGACCGTGCCGGAGATGGCGACCGAATCGAAGGCGCGCCGCATGGCGGCGACGGCCGCGCCGTCGGCCTCGTTCTTGCGACCGCGCCCCATCCAGCGCGAGGCGGCGAGCGCGGCGGCCTCGGTCACCCGCACCAGCTCGAGCGCCAGGTTGCGGTCCGTCACCTGATCCGGCCGTGGTGCCCCGCCCTGCATCGCCCCCTCCTCCGCCTCAAGCCAGTTCGATCCGGATCAACACCGGTTCTTCCAGCACCGCCTCGAGTGCGGCGATCCGCGCGAGGGCAGCGCGCATCGCTTCCTCGCGTGTCTCGTGCGTCACCATCACCACCGGCACTGCCTCGCCCGGCGCCCGGCCGCGCTGCAGCATCGATTCGAGCGACACGCCAAGATCACGCAAAACTGCCGTGACATCGGCGATAACGCCCGGGCGATCGACCACCATCAGGCGGAGATAATAACAGCCGTCATGCGCGAGGATCGGCACCGCGGGCAGGGGCGTCAGTGCGTCCGCCGCGGCGCCCCAGACCGGGGTCAGCCGGCCGCGGGCGAGATCGATCAGATCCGCAACGATCGCCGAGGCCGTCGGCCCCGCTCCGGCGCCGGCTCCTTCCAGCACTACGCGGCCGACGAAATCTCCTTCGGCCACCACCGCGTTGGTCACACCATCGACACGCGCGAGCGGGGCAGCGGCGGGAACCATCGCCGGATGAACCCGGGCGGAGATGCCGCCATCGGCCCGCTCGGCGATGCCGAGCAGCTTGATGCGATAACCAAGCTCGCCGGCGAAGGCGATATCGAGTTGCGATACGCGGCGGATTCCCTCGATATGCACATCGGAGAAGGCGACCGGACGACCGAAGGCGAGTGCTGCGAGAATAGCGAGCTTGTGCGCTGCGTCGACCCCCTCGATGTCGACTGTCGGGTCGGCTTCGGCGTAGCCGAGACGCTGCGCCTCTGCCAGCACATCGGCGAATTCGCGCCGCTCTTCGCGCATCGCCGTGAGAATGTAATTGCAGGTGCCGTTCAGGATCCCGGCCACGCGGGCAATGCGGTTGCCGGCCAGCCCCTCGCGCAGCGCCTTGATCACCGGAATGCCGCCGGCGACCGCGGCCTCGAAGGCAAGTTGGGCATGCTGGCGTTCGGCGGCCGCCGCGAGGGCCGCGCCGTGCACCGCGATCAGCGCCTTGTTGGCCGTCACCACGGGCTTGCCATGGCCGAGCGCCGCCTCGACAAGCTCACGCGCGATGCCTTCCGAGCCGCCGATCACCTCGACCACCACGTCCACCGCGGGATCGGCTGCCAGAGCGAGCGGGTCATCGAACCAGCGCAGCCCCGCCAGCGCCGCGCTGCGTTCCCGCGTGCGAGTCCGTGCCGAGACGGCGGTCACCACAACCGGGCGGCCGGCGCGCGCACGAACCACGTCAGCATTGTCGCGCAAAAGAGAGAGCACGCCCGAGCCGACCGTGCCGAGGCCGGCGAGCGCCACGGAAAGCGGGCGGGTCACTTTCTGCGCCTGGGGCGGAGCCGCGGGCGGCGGCACGGCTGCACGCTGAAGTGGTTCACTCGTCGCACGGAATCCTGCTCGGCAAAGGCAGCCCGGAGAAGGGGGTCGTCCGATACGCCGAGTCGGCGGCGCGGCTGCAATTCTGGCGCGCCCGGCAGGCCTGGTTCAACCCTCCGCCCGCCGCCTACCGGACGAGCTCAACGATGGCGCCGATGCCCGAGGCCTCCGCTTGCAGACGGAGCGCGCTCTCCGGCACGCCGGCGGCGGCCAATGTCGTTGCGACCGCCTCTGCCCGTGCGAGGCCGAGCTCCAGGGCAACCGATTGCGCCGCCGCATCGCTTTCTTTGGCATCGCCAAAGCCGGTCACCGCCACGGCCGCACGGCGGCGGCGGTGAGCAAGCGCCGCCAGGCGGGCGCGATCGGCCGCGGAGAGCACGCTCGAGCCGGGCGCAAAGCCGATCTCGAGGCCGCCTTGGGCAGTTGCGAAAGAAGGCGCCGGCGGTGGCCCGAGCAGCCCGATGCCGGCCAGGGCAGGCGGTGGCGGCGGCGCCAGCGGGACCGCTGGCAGGACGGCTGTCGCGGCCGCGACGCTCGCTGGCTCCGGTGGCGCCTGGACAGGAGAAGGCTGAGAGGCCGGCTGGCTGCTGACCGCGGGCAGGCTGGCGCTGGCAGCGGCGGGTTGTGCAGACGGCGGGGTGGAAGCCGGGGCCAGGAGCGTGGCGTTGGTATCGCTGGCGCCGTTCGTCGGGGCATCGGGCAGCGGCTCCAGGACCGTCTGCTGCTCGATGCGCGTGCGGTCGGCGAGCAGCGCTGCGGAAATCCGGTCGCGCTCTGCCGCGGGGAGGAACGCGGGCGCGGTCGGTACGTTCGCGAGGTTCGGATAGGGCGTTGCAGCACCCGGCGGCGGCTGGCGCTTTTGGGCGATCGGCCCACCCTCGAGGTTGTGCCACCAGGTGATCGGATTGATGGCATCCGGCCCCGAGGCACAGCCGGAGAGCGTGCCCAGGAGCACGAGCAGCGCTGCTTTTGTAATGGTTCGACAAGGCGTTTCTGGCACAGCTTGAACCGTTCCCATGTTCCGACTAGGTACGCCGCTGCCGCATAGCATGTTCCCGCCCCGGCTCGCCGCCGCGGCCAGGGTTTAGCGCGGGCCATCGTCCCGCGGAAAGGACGCCCGCATGGCCGACACCGAAAAGCCGAAAGGCCCCGCCTTCAAGCTGCCTGATCCGACCGTCATCAGCCGCTCGATGGCGGACGTGGCGGAACGTTCGCAGCGCATCGTCAGCGAATGGCTGAAGCGGCAGTCGGAGGCGGATCGTCCGTTCGATCCGCTGAATGTCGGCCATGCATTCCTCGAGATGACGACCCGCCTGATGACGAGCCCGGCCGAGCTGATGCATGCCCAGTTCGGTTTCTGGCAGGACTACATGACGCTCTGGCAGAACACCGCGCGGCGTGTCATGGGCCTCGAAAGCAAGCCGGTGATCGAAGCCGCTCCGGCCGACCGGCGGTTCAAGGATGCGGCATGGAAGGAGAACGAGATCTTCGACTTCATCAAGCAATCCTATCTGCTGTCCGCGCGGTTCGTGCAGGACGTGGTCGGACGGGTGGACGGGCTCGATCCGAAGACGGCGCAGAAGGTCGATTTCTATGCGCGCCAGTTCGTCGAGGCGATGAGCCCGAGCAATTTCGTGCTCACCAACCCGGAGGTGCTGCGCAAGACCGCCGAAACGGGGGGCGAGAACCTGCTCAGGGGCCTCTCCAACCTGCTCGCCGATCTCGATCGCGGGAAGGGGCGGCTGCATATCAAGATGACCGACCTCGACGCCTTCCAGGTCGGCGGCAACATTGCCGTTTCCCCGGGACAGGTGATCTATCAGAACGATCTGATGCAGCTCATCCAGTATGCACCATCGACCGACACGGTGCTGAAGCGCCCGCTGCTGATCGTTCCGCCCTGGATCAACAAATTCTATATCCTCGATCTTCGTCCGAAGAACAGCTTCGTGCGCTGGGCAGTCTCACAGGGTCATACCGTCTTCATGGTCAGTTGGGTGAACCCGGACGAGAAGCTCGCCGACAAGGGATTCGACGACTACATGAAGGAGGGCGTGCTGGCCGGCCTGGATGCCATCAGGAAGGCGACCGGCGAGCAGGAGGTGAACGCGATCGGCTACTGCCTCGGCGGCACGCTGCTCGGCTCGGCGCTGGCCTGGCTCGCTGCCAAAGGCAAGGAGCCGGTCAAGACCGCCACCTTTTTTGTGAGCCTGCTCGACTTCGCCGAATCGGGCGAACTCAACGTCTTCATCGACGAGGAACAGCTCAAGATGCTCGAGGAGCGGATGCAGCGCCGCGGCTACCTCGAGGGCAGCGAGATGGCAACGACGTTCAACATGCTCAGGGCAAACGACCTGATCTGGTCGTTCGTCGTCAACAACTACCTGCTCGGCAACGATCCGTTTCCCTTCGACCTGCTGTACTGGAATTCCGATTCGACGCGTATGCCGGCCCGCATGCACAGTTTCTATCTCCGCAAGATGTACCAGGAGAACAAGCTCGCCGAGCCGGGCGGCATCACGCTCGATGGCGAGCCGATCGACCTTTCGCGCATCCGCGTGCCGGCCTACTTCATCTCGACCCGGGAGGATCACATCGCGCCGTGGAAAGCCACCTATCGTGGCGCCCTCCTTCTCGGCGGCAAGAACCGCTTCGTACTGGCGGCCTCCGGGCATATTGCCGGGATCGTCAACCCGCCGGACAGCGGCAAATACAATCACTGGGTCAACCCGGAACTGCCGGAGAACCCGGAGGATTGGCTGAAGGATGCTGCCGAACTGGCCGGTTCCTGGTGGCCGGACTGGCAGCGCTGGGTGACGTCGTACGGCAGCGAGCGCGTGCCGGCACGCATTCCGGGCAAGGGCAAGCTGAAGCCGATCGAGCCGGCACCCGGCTCCTACGTCAAGGTGCGCCTGATCTGAACCGGCGGGCGCGCGCCGCCGCTATCCCCTTGCCGACCCGGCGATCCCTTGCCGACGATCGATCGCCCAATGGTGGGCGAGGCTGAACGACACCTCACACACAGAAATTCAGACAGTCCCAGACGACTGTTTCGTCGAATGTCGCGCCGTCCGATGTCGCCTCCGCCATGGCGCGCTCCCCGCAAACGAATCGAGGGTCGCCACGGATTCAGCACTTCCTCGGTTTGTCACCTCCTTCCTCACCCGATGACCGTGAGGATATCGCGATACCCCATTGACCTCTCTACCTCCCGCGCGCCAGCATTGCCGGCCAGGCGAGGAAAACCATGGATCAGGCCGGGGAGTTCAGAGAAAGCCTCCGCATGGTCCGCGACAGTGCCGCCGCCGTTGTCCCGCACGGCGATCTTCGCCGCATCCGCGCTCTCCGATTCACCGACCCGGGCTTCGACCGTGCCACCTGGAAGCAGATTTGCAACTTCGGCTGGCCCTCATTGGCGCTTCCCGAATCCGAGGGCGGCAGCGGCCTCGGCATGCGCGGCTTCGTCGTCCTCGCCGAAGAACTCGGCGCCGGCCTCGTCCCCGAGCCGCTGATCTCTGCCGCCATGGCCGCCCGGGTCCTTTCCGGCGCCCCGCTCTCCGATCTCCTCGCCGGCACCTCCCTCGTCATTCCCGCGTGGCAGGAGCGGCCGAACAGCCTCGATCCCGCTGCCGACACCACCCTTCGCAACGACCGCCTCACCGGCAGGAAGCTCTTCGTGCCGATGGCCGGTGGCGCCGATTTTTTTCTCGTCTCTGCACGCGAAGGACTGGCCCTTGTGCCCCGCGATGCCGCGGGCGTCATGCTCTCCCTCGATCGTACCCAGGACGGCGGCACTTTCGGCACCATCACCTTCGATCATGCTCCGGCAACCCCGCTCCCCGGCCATCTCGACCGTGCGCTCGAAGAAGCTGCGCTGGCCACTGCCGCCTATCTCCTCGGCCTCTCGCGCCGTGCCTTCGCGATCACGCTCGCCTACCTCGCCACCCGCGTGCAGTTCGGCCAACCAATCGCACGCTTCCAGGTGCTCCGCCATCGCGCGGCCGATCTCAAGATCCAATGGGAACTGATGCGCGCCAGCGTGCAATCCGCCGCCGTTACTCTCGACCTCGAGTCGGATCTTCCCGTTTGCCGCGCTGCCGTTTCCCGCGCCAAGGCGCGCGCCGCCGACGCCTCTCTCTTCATCACGCGCCAGGCGATCCAGCTCCACGGCGGCATCGGCTACACCGACGAGGCCGACATCGGTCTCTTCCTCCGCAAAGCCATGGTGCACGCCAATCTCTACGGCTCCGCCTCCCTGCACCGCACCCGCTACGCCGCCCTCGCCCTGGAGGAGTACGATGCCTGACATTTCGCCCGAAGCCCTCGCTTCGCTCGAGGAGTCCGCCTTTCGCTCCTGCATCCGCGAGTTCCTCGTCGCCAACTATCCGCCCGCGCTCCGCAATCCGCCGAAGCGGCTGCATTTTCGCGACACGAAGCCCTGGTACCTCGCGCTCTCTCGTGCCGGCTGGCTGGCCCCCGGCTGGCCGCGCGAATGGGGCGGCATGGGCCTCTCCGCGGCCCGCCAGCTCGTCATGATCGAGGAGTTCGAGCGTCATGGCTGCGCCCGGTTCAACGACATGGGCATCACCATGATCGGCCCGCTGCTGATCCGTTTCGGAACCGATGCGCAGAAACGCTTCTTCCTTCCGAAAATTCTGTCCGGCGAGCACATCTGGTGCCAGGGCTACAGCGAGCCGAACGCCGGCTCCGATCTCGCCAGCCTCCGCACCGAGGCCGTGCTCGACGGCGATCACTGGGTCCTCAACGGCCAGAAGACCTGGACCACCCTCGCCACCGACGCCAACTGGATTTTCCTCCTCGTCCGCACCGACAGGAATGCGAAGCAGCAGCAGGGCATCAGCTTCCTGCTGGTCCCGATGGACCTCCCCGGCATCACCGTCCGCCCGATCATCAATCTCGATCTGCACGACGAGTTCTGCGAAACCTTCTTCGACACCGTACGCGTGCCGCGCGAGAACCTCGTGGGTGAGATCAATCGCGGCTGGAGCATGGCCAAGGCATTGCTCGGCTTCGAGCGCCTCCTCCTCGGCTCGCCCAAGCAGGCCTCTTACGCCCTCGCCCGCCTCCGCCTGCTCGCCGAGCGGATGGGCCTCGCCGACGATCCCTCCTTCCAGGATCGCTACACGCGCCTCCGCCTCGACCTCGCCGATCACAAGGCCCTCTACGAGGACTTTGCCGAGCAGGTGCGACGCGGCGAATCACTCGGCGCCGACGTCTCCATGCTCAAAGTGAACCAGAGCGAGCTCTACCAGCGCATCACCGAAACGATGCTCGAGATCGCCGGCGAAAATGCCGGACTGCTCGAACCGATGGGCGGCAACCGCGAGCTGCATCCCTCCGGGCTGTTCATCCAGTCCCGCCCCACCTCGATCTACGGCGGTACCAACGAGATCCAGCGCAACATCATCGCCAAGAACGTCCTCGAATTGCCGGGCTGAGCGGCAATCGGAAGGGACCGCATCCGCCGCGCCCGGGTTTACCTCCGCCATCCCCTCGGGCAGCCTTGCCAAGGGGAACATCCCCGCCAGAAGGAGAAACGGCATGATCGTCGACCTGCGCATCTACACTGTCCGCCCCGGCAAGACCGCGGAGTTCGTCGCCCTCTACAAGTCCGAAGGCTGGCCGTTGCAACAGAAATATCTCGGCCGCTGCCTTGGCTGGTTCGTCTCCGTGGAAGGCCCGCTCAATCAGGTGGTGCATCTCTGGGGCTACGAGAGCCAGGCCGACCGCGAAGCCCGCCGCACCGCCATGGCCGCCGATCCCGCCTGGGCCGCCTATCTGAAGAAGTCTGCCGAGCTCGGCCTTCTCGTTTCTCAGGAGAACCGCTTTCTCCGCCCGACCGATTTTTCCCCGGTCCACTGAGAAACTCGCCCACTCTCTTGCGGTTCCTCCCCGCTCCCTCCGGGCCGGGGTCCCGGTGAGGGGGCGGGGGGTGAGGGAGGCGCTCGCCTCACTGACCTGACTTTCCGGATCCTGCTCCTGCCATCGCTGCCGTCTCCAAAAGCGAACGAAGGAAACCGGCGGGCCACCGAAGACAATCCCTCCGGCTCGACCAGGCAGAACATATTCAGCCAAGCCGGACACGCTTTTGCGCCGTCCTTCTCCGTCGGCCCTCGTGCGGATGCGCGGCCAACCGCCGGGGGCAGAATCGATTCGCCCCGCGTCGGGCAAGACCCCGGCTCGCTCCGTCAAGTGAATTCCAAATGCGATTCCCCTGATTATCACCCTGACTGTGCATAGAGGCAGTGACGAAGGTGGCCGGGGCACCCGGCCGGATCGGACCGGCCGAGCAGGTTGCCGATGGCCTGCCAGGGCGCTGGGCGGAGCGGTCGGGGTGCCGTTGCACGCGCGCAGGGCCATATGGACAGTGCAGCAGTCGGGCGCGAGATCGAGCGCAAGCAGGCTGTCAGAGGCGCGAGCAGGAGTGTCCATGTCGCCGGTAATTTCCGTTTCTGCCGTGACGAAAACCTACAGGTCCGGTCAGATCGCACTGCATGAAATCGATCTTACCGTCGAGAAGGGCGAGATATTCGCGCTGCTCGGTCCCAACGGGGCGGGTAAAACGACGCTGATCAGCATCATCTGCGGCCTGGTTTCGATGAGCTCGGGGCGGGTCCTCGTCGATGGACACGACATCGTGCAGGAATATCGTGCCGCGCGGGCGATGATCGGACTCGTTCCGCAGGAGATCGCGCTCGATATCTTCGCGACGGTGGAGGATACGGTGCGCTTCAGCCGCGGTTTGTTCGGCAGGCACGCGGCCCCCGGCCATATCGACCGGCTGCTTCGCGATCTCTCGCTCTGGGAGAAACGCCGCGCGCGCGTGATCGAGCTGTCGGGTGGCATGAAGCGCCGCGTGATGATCGCCAAGGCGCTGAGCCATGAGCCGGACATCCTCTTCCTCGACGAGCCGACCGCCGGGGTCGATGTCAACCTGCGTCGCGACATGTGGGGGATTGTGCGTCGGCTGCGGGATCGCGGCGTCACCATCATCCTGACCACGCATTACATCGAGGAGGCCGAAGAGATGGCGGACCGCGTTGGCGTGATCGACCGCGGCCGGCTCATACTGGTCGAGGAGACCGCGGCGCTGATGCGCAAGCTCGGCAAACGGCGGCTGAGCATCATGGTGCAGAAGCGGATCGAGGCAATCCCGCCGGCGCTCGCCGGCTGGCCGTTGCGGCTGGAGGCGGAGGGCGAGCGCCTGGTCTATGATTTCGACGCCAATGCACCGGACACCGGCATTCCCCGCCTGCTTCGAGACCTGGGCGCCGCCGGGATCGACTACAAGGATCTCGAGACCAGCCGGACCTCGCTCGAGGACATCTTCGTGGGTCTGGTGGAGGGCCGGGCGTGAGCGGATTGAACCTTCCCGGAATGTGGGCGATCTACCGCACCGAGATGGCGCGCACGCGACGGACGGTGTGGCAGAGCGTGGCCACCCCTGTGATCACCACCGTGCTTTACTTCATCGTGTTCGGCGGCGCGATCGGCTCGCGCATGCAACAGGTGGGCGGCGTCGGCTATGGCGCATTCATCGTGCCGGGGCTCATCATGCTGACACTGCTGACGCAGGGCATATCCAACGCATCGGTCGCGATCTACTTCCCGAAATTCACCCGCACGATCTTCGAGCTGTTATCCGCGCCGATCTCGAGCACGGAGGCGGTATTCGCCTATATCGGCGCGGCGGCGACGAAATCGGTGCTGATCGGCCTGATCATCCTCGCCACGGCGACGCTCTTCGTGCCGGTCAGGATCATGCATCCCGGCTGGATGGTGGCCTTTCTCCTGCTGACCGCGGTGAGCTTCGGCTTGTTCGGATTCCTCGTCGGTATCTGGGCGGAGAGTTTCGAGCAGCTCGCCATCATTCCGTCTCTTGTGGTCACCCCGCTCACCTTCCTGGGTGGCGCGTTCTACTCGATCGACATGTTGCCTGAGCCATGGCGGACGATCAGCCTGTTCAATCCGGTGGTCTATCTGGTCAGCGGGTTCCGCTGGAGCTTCTACGGAGTGGGGGATGTCGGCGTCAGGGTGAGCCTCGCCTTCGTCGTGGGTATCATGGTGCTGTGCCTGGCGTTGCTGTGGTGGATATTCCGCACCGGCTACCGCCTGAAGCCGTGAGCGGAAATCCGGACTGAGGCGCTGCCCGCTGCCCCGCAGTTGACCCGCCTCGCGGCTGAATGCTATCCGCCGTATTCGTTCCTCGCCGCTGAAACGGAAACGCCGGAAAATGGATCTTGGATTGCGCGGTCGTGTCGCACTGGTCACCGGCGGCAGCAAGGGAATCGGCAAGGCGATCGCGCGCGGGCTCGCCCACGAAGGATGCAGCGTCGCGCTTGCCGCGCGCACGCAATCGGAAGTCGAGGCGGCCGCTTCTGCCATCCACGCGGAAAGCGGAGCCGAAACCTTTGCCTTTCGCGCCGACCTGACGCGAACGGAGGATGCGGACCGGCTGGTCGAGGCAGTCGTCGCACGCTTCGGCCGGCTTGACATCCTCGTCAACAATGCCGGCGCCGCGCGCGGTGGCGTCATCGGGCAGTTGACGGATGAAGACTGGGAAGCCGCGCTGCAACTGAAGTTCCTGGGCTACGTCCGCTGCGTTCGCGCCGCTTTGCCGCACATGCGCCGACAGGGGAAAGGCCGGGTCGTCAACCTGATCGGAAATGACGGCGTGAAGCCCTCCTATTGGGAAATCGCTCCGGGTGCTGCCAATGCCGCCGGCCAGAACTTCACTCTCTCCATGGCGGGTCAGTGGGGCCGGGAGAACATCACGTTCGTCGCCGTCAATCCGGGCCCGGTTCGCACCGAACGCTGGGACGGCCTGGTGCGCGCCATGGCGCGCGACATGCACCTCTCGTACGAAGAGGCCGACAGGCTCGCGCCGCGCAGCATTCCGCTCGGCCGCATCGCCGAACCTGAAGAGGTGGCCGACCTTGTCGTTTTTCTTGCCTCGGACCGTGCGCATTTCATCAACGGCACGATGATCGAGATCGACGGTGGCCAGGAAAAGCCGCTGATGGACGCGCTGCGTAATGGCTGAGGGGGTTACGCAGCCCTCTCCCGGACCTGAAGAGCTCCATCCCCTCGTTCTCGGCCGCGGCCGTTTCCTCGACGATCTCCATGTCCCTGGAATGCTGCATGCTGCGTTTGTGCGCAGCCCGCATCCGGCGGCGCGCATCGAAACCATCGACGCCGGGGCGGCGCGCGCGGCGAGAGGTGTGGCCGCGGTGCTCACCGGCGCGGATTTGCCAGGGGAAGTGCGGCCGATCCGCACGCGGATCGCGACGGATTCGCGCGCCACCTACCGCTGTACCGACTGGCCGGTGCTGGCAGCCGGCGAGGTGCGCTATGTCGGCGAGGCGGTCGCCGTCGTCGTCGCGGAGAGCCGCTATCTTGCCGAAGACGCCGCCGCGCTGGTCGACATCGCGTATGCGCCGCAGCCTGCTGTCTCCGCGGCAGAAGCGGCGCTCGGCCCCGGCGCGCCTCGCGTGCACGATGGGCTTTCCGACAACCGGCTGTTCGCCGCCACGCTCGAGGCCGGCTCACCCGCGGCCGATCCGGTGGTCTCGGTCAAAGGGCGCTTCCGCCATCCGCGCGTCACCGGCGCGGCGATCGAGAATTGTGGCGCTCTCGCCGACTTCCGCGCCAACGAGCGCGAGCTGGTACTGTGGAGCGGGACGCAAATCCCGCATCTGCTGCGCGATCTGATTCGCGACTGCCTCGATCTTGGCGATATTGCCGTGCGTGTCATCGCGCCCGACGTCGGCGGCGGCTTCGGCATCAAGATGCAGGCCTTGCCGGAGGAAGTGGTGCTCGCGCATCTCGCGCTCCGCCTCCGCCGACCCGTCAAATGGACGGAAGACCGGCTGGAGAACTTCCTCGCCAGCTTCCATGCGCGCGATGCGGTGGTGGAGGCGGAACTGGCTGCCGGGCCCGACGGAATTCTGCGCGGGCTCAGGGCGCGCGCGCTTGTCAATGCCGGCGCCTATTCGAGCTTTCCGCTTTCAGTCGCTCTCGAGCCGCTGACCATTGCCAGCGCCCTGCCGGGGCCGTATCGGTTACCGGCCTTCGCGTACGAAGGGGCGGCGGTGGCGACGCATCGCTGCCCTGTCGGCGCCTTTCGGGGCGTCGGCTTCACTCTCGGCCCGATGGTCATGGAAGGCCTGATGGACCGCCTGGCGCGCAAGCTCGGCATCGATCCCCTGGAACTCCGCGCCCGCAACCTCATTCCGCCCGCCGATATGCCCGCCACGAGCGCGGCCGGCGCCCTCTATGACAGCGGCGATTATCCTGCACTGCTCGCACTCACCGCCCGTGCGGCCGGCTATGGTGCCTGGCGCGAGGAGCAGGCGTGCGCGCGCATCTCGGGCCGCCTGCTGGGCATCGGTATCGCCTGCTTCGTGGAACCCACCGGCATGAACCGCGCCGTCTATCGCCGCCGCGGCATGGTGCACGTGCCGGGCACCGATGCCGCCCGTCTCACGCTCGATCGCAACGGCCAGATCGAAGCCGCCGTGAGCACCCCCACCCAGGGCCAGACCCAGCGCCACGCGTTCAAGCGCCTGCTTGCACAGAAGCTGGGAATTTCCGAAGCGTCCATCCGCATCGCGCTCGGCGATACGGCGCGCACGCCATACGGCTCCGGCACGTTCGCTTCGCGCAGCATGGTGGGCGGCGGCGGTGCCCTGCTCACGGCCGCCGAGCGTCTCGAACAGCGCCTGATCGCATTCGCCGCCGCGCGCTGGAACCTGCCGGCAAATGCGCTTCGCTACGAAGCCGGAGCGGTCGCGCAGATCGAAGCTCCATGGGAGAAGCTCGATCTTGCCGCGCTGGCCGCCTTTGCGCACGGGCCGGACGCCCCGGTCCTCGCCGACGCGGAGCCAGGAATCGTCGTCCACGCAACGTACGATTCGCCGATCACGCCCGTTTCCGCTGCGGTGCATCTTGCCCTGGTGGAAGTCGAGAAAGATACCGGCAAAGTGCGGGTGCTGCGCTACGTCGTGGCCGAGGACTGCGGACCGATGGTCGATCCCGCCGGCGTCGAGGGCCAGATTCGTGGCGCCATCGCCCAGGGCATCGGCTCCGCCCTGTTCGAGGAAATCATCTACGATGCCGAAGGCCAGCTCCTCACTGCGAGCCTGCTCGATTACCTTCTGCCGTCAGCAACCGACATCCCGGCCATCGAGATCGTGCACATGGAAACCGCCTCGCCGGGAACCGCGGGCGGGCTGAAAGGTGTGGGAGAAAGCGGCATCATCGGCGCGCCGGCGGCGATTGCCGGCGCCGTGCTCGATGCGCTCGAGGTCGATCCTGAAGAGGTCCGCCTGCCGCTCACGCCCGAGCGCGTGCGCACCCTCAGTGTTGACGCCGCATGAATGTTCGCGATTTCCGTCATATCGGCAAGGAGATGGCGGAGCGCCCGGAACTCCGCCGCTTTCTGAGCGGGCAGGGCCGCTATATCGACGATTTCGCCCTCCCGCACATGCTGCACGCGGCCGTGCTGCGCAGCCCCTATGCCCATGCCGAGTTGAGAAGCCTGGCCACTGCCGAAGCGCGCGCCCTGCCCGGAGTGGCCGGGATCTTCACCGCCGCCGATCTCGGCCCCGCGCCGCAACCGATCCCGGTCCGGCTCAATCCCTACGCCACGCTCGACCCCTATCTGCAATACCCGCTCGCCGCCGGGAGAATCCGCTATGTCGGCGAACCCCTGGCACTCGTGGTCGCAGCCTCCCGTGCCATTGCCGAGGATGCCGCCGCCTTGATCGCGATCAAGGCGACCGAGCTTCCGGCGGCGACCGACGCTCTCGCCGATCCGCCGGCCGCTCTCTTCCCCGAAGCAGCGGACAACATTGCCTGCCGCTTCACCGACGGTTTCGGCGACCTCGGAGAGGCGATGCAAGAGGCAGAGGAGATCGTGGAATTCGCCTTCCACACCGGCCGGCACAGCGCGGTGCCGCTCGAGGCGCGCGGACTGCTCGCTGCCTTCGATCCGGGTCGTCGCCGGCTCGATGTCTTCGGCTTCACCAAGGTACCGCATTTCAACCGCGCCGTCCTGGCGCGCATGCTCGGGTTGCCCGAACGCAGCCTGAATATCGTCGTGCCCGATGTCGGCGGCGGCTTCGGCGTGCGCGGCGAATTCTATCCCGAGGACTTCCTCATCCCCTTCGCGGCCATGCGTCTTGGCCGCCCCGTAAAATGGATCGAGGATCGGCTCGAGCACCTGATGGCCGCCAATCATTCGCGTGAGCAGCACTATGCGATGCGCCTCGGCCTCACGCGGGCCGGCCGCCTGCTCGGCCTGGAAGTGCAGCTCGTCAACGACATGGGCGCCTACATGCGCACGCATGGCGTGATCGTGCCCGAGCTTTCCGCCGGCATGCTCCCAGGCCCTTATCGCTTTACCGCCTATCGCTGCGATGTGCGGGCGGTGATGACCAACAAGACGCCGACCGGCACCTATCGCGGCCCTGGCCGCTTCGAGTGCAACGCCGCGCGCGAACGCCTGCTCGATGTCGCGGCAGCGCGGATCGGCATCGATCCCGCCGAGATCAGGCGCCGCAACTTCATCCCCCCCGACGCGATGCCCTATCGCCTCGGCACGCGCGCCTTGGGTGAGGAAGTGATCTACGACAGCGGCGATTATCCCGCCGCACTGGCCGATGTGCTCGCGCGCTCGGGCTACAAGGCGGACCGTCACGCCGCGCCCGCCGGCGGACCCCGCCGCGGCTTTGGCATCGGCTGCTTCGTGGAGAAAACGGGCAAGGGGCCCTACGAAGGCGCGCGCGTGGCGCTCGACCCAAGCGGTGTGATCGAGGTCGCAACCGGTGCGACCAGCCTCGGCCAGGGGCTGGAGACGATGCTCGCCAAAGTGGTCGCCGAGGCTGTCTTCCAGGCTCCCGAACGGATCCTGGTCCGCTCCGGCGAAACCGGACTTCTGCAATTCGGCGGCGGCAGTTTCGCAAGCCGTGCCACGGTCCTTGCCGGCAATGCCGCCTGGCAGGCGGCGCAGGAACTGGCCGGCCGGCTCATCAGCGCGGCGGCCGGCCGGCTTGGCACGACCGCCGGAAATCTCCACCTCGTTCCGGGCGCCGTTGCCGCAGCCGATGGAAACACGCTGACGCTATCCGAACTGGCGCATGGGGCCGATCCTCTCGGCCCGGAACTGGCCGTCACCGTCTATTTCCCCACCCCGCACATGGCCTATGCCCATGGCGCCGTCGTCGCATCCGTCGAGGTCGATCCGGCCCTCGGCCGCGTGCTGCCGCTCCGGCTCTGGGTCAGCTATGACGTCGGCACCGTGATCAATCCGGACATCGTTGGCGCGCAGATCGAAGGCGGCGCTGCCCAGGCGATCGGCGGCGCTTTGCTCGAAGCATTCGTCTATGACAGCGCAGGCCAGTTGCAGAACGGCTCGCTCGCCGATTATCTGCTGCCGGTGGCGGATTTCGTGCCGCCGATCTCTCACCACGATCTCGGCCGTTCGCCATCGCCTCTCAACCCGCTCGGCGTCAAGGGCGCCGGCGAAGCAGGCCTCGTCGGAGTGGGCGCGGCACTCGCCAATGCGGTCGCCGACGCACTTGGACTTCCGGCCGCGGTGGATCGCCTGCCGATGACACCCGAGCGTGTCTGGCGCTGGGCGCAAGCCGTGAGGGCCGCCGCATGAAGCCCGCTCCGTTCGCATGGTGCGCGCCGGCCACGCTCGATGAAGCGCTCGACCTTCTTGCCGGACACGCCGACGCGGCACGCATCCTGGCCGGTGGCCAGACGCTGGGACCGCTTCTCAACATGCGCCTTGCCACACCTTCAATCCTGATCGACATCAACGGCATCGGCGAACTGGCGGGGCTTCATCCCGATTCAGCGGGCCTCACCATCGGCGCGCTGACCCGGCAGAGCACGCTCGAAGACGATCCGAAGCTCGCTGCTCTGCAACCCCTGATCGCGATGGCGATTCCTCACATCGCACATCGCGCGATCCGCAATCGCGGCACGGTGGGGGGCAGCCTCGCGCATGCCGACCCGGCCGCCGAATGGCCGGCCCTCGCGACACTCCTCGGCGCGCACCTGCTCGCGCGGAGCAAGTCTCGCGGCAGGCGCCTGATCGGAGCCGAGGAGTTCTTCATCACGCACCTCACGACAGCGCTTGCCCCCGACGAGTTGCTGTGCGAGGTGCGGGTGCCGCCCTCTCCGCCGGGCGCCGGTTACGCGATGCTCGAGTTCGCCCGCCGCCACGGCGATTTCGCGCTGGCCGGTGCCATGGTCCGGCTGACCTCGGATGCGGGTGGGAAGCTCACCGATCCCCGCCTGGTACTGTTCGGGACGGGCCGGCGCGCGTCGCGTGCGCGGCGTGCCGAGGCGATGCTCGCGGGCGTATCTGCGGGCACTGCCCTCTTCGCAGCCGCCGCCGCGACCGCCGCGACCGAGATCGATCCCTACGACGACCTGCACGCTTCGGCGGAATATCGGCGGCATCTCGCGGCAGTGCTCGCTTCGCGTGCCCTCGAAGAGGCCCTCGCGCGCATGAACGGGAAACGCCATGACTGAACCGAGCGCGAGCCCCCGCCCGATCCGCGTCAGCGTCAACGGCGTCGACCATGAACGCACGGTCGAACCGCGCCTCCTGCTGTCCGACTTCCTGCGCCACGATCTCGGCCTCACCGGCACGCATGTCGGCTGCGAGCACGGCGTCTGCGGCGCCTGCACCGTTGCCTTCGACGATCAACCCGTGCGTTCCTGCCTGATGTTCGCGGTGCAGGCGGATGGCCATCGCATCGGCACCATCGAAGGAATGGCGGATGGCGAAACCTTGCACCCGTTGCAGATGGCCTTCTGGGAACTCTCGGGCCTGCAATGCGGCTTCTGCACACCGGGATTTCTGATCACGGCGCGCGATTTCCTCGCTCGCAACCCCGACCCTTCCGAACCGGAAGTCCGCGAGGCGCTGTCCGGCAACCTCTGCCGCTGCACGGGCTATCAGAGCATCGTCGCCGCCGTTCTGGAAGCGGCGCGGCGCCTTCGCCAGGCGCCGCCCGCGAGGTTCGGCAAATCCTGAGGCCGGAGCGGGGTCCCGTGCGGCAGGCAACGTGGACTGCTATACTTCCGACCCGAGCGCAACCTGCAGATCAGGGAGAAAGTCATGACCGGGACATGGTGGGCGGTGGCAGGGCTGGCGCTGGCGATCGGGCTTGCCCCGGCGAGCGGCCATGCGGCGACGGCGAAGCCGAAATCGCTTTCGATCGCGGTCGTGACCTTCTTCTCGGGTTCGGGCGGTGTGGTCGGCGGGCCGACTGTCAATTCGGCCCGGCTCGTCATCGACGAGATCAATCATGCAGGCGGCATCGACGGCGTTCCGATCACCGCCCGCTATGTCGATGAATCGGGCGGGCCGACGAAGAATGTCGCCGAGTTCCGCTCTCTCGCCCCCGAGGTTGCGGCAATCGTCGGCTATGTCTCGAGTGGCGACTGCCTCGCCGTCGCTCCCGTCGCCGATCAGCTTGCCCGCCTCACCATCTTCTCCGATTGCACCACCAACGCCCTGTTCGAAGGCCATTCCTACAAATGGGTCTTCCGCACCCAGCCTCCGGCTTCGGCCAATGCGCTGGCAATGGCACTCTATATCGCAAAGACGCACCCGCATCTCGCCAGCATCGCCGGCATCAACCAGGATTACGCGTTCGGTCGCGACCAGTGGAAATACTTCTCGGAGGCGATGCAGGTGCTCGAACCGGGGGTGAAGGTCGGCACCTCGCTGTTCCCGGCGCTGTTCTCCGGCCAATATACGAGCGAGCTCTCGCGCGTCCTGAGCGGCTCTCCGGCACTCGTCTATTCGAGCCTCTGGGGCGGGGACGTGGTGGCGCTGATCCAGCAGGGGATTGCCCAGGGCCTGTTCCAGCAGAGCCTGGTTGCCCTGGCGCTCGGCACGCAGGGGGGGATAGAGGGGCTGAAGGCGTTGCCGGCCGGGGTCATCGTGGGCTCGGAACACAGCTATCTGCTGCACCCCGGCAAGATCGCCAACCCCGCGCTCGCCGCCTTCATCGCCGGCTACCGCAAGCGCTTCAGCGAATATCCCGCCTCCACATACCCCTTCACGATCCGCCGCTCGATCCTGGCACTGCGCGATGCCTATGCGTCCGCGATCAGCAGCAACGGCGGCGCCTGGCCAAGCTCATCTGAGGTCGCCGATGCGCTGGTCGGGCTCGAGGTCAAGACCTTGCTCGGCACCATGCTGATCCGCACCGATCACCAGGCCACTTACGATGAACGGGTCGGAATCTCCGTCAAGAGCGCCGATTTTCCGTTCACCGTCTTCAACGATATCGTGACCTTCCCGGCCGCGATGATCATGCCACCGGTGGGTGTGACGGCGGAGAGCTGGATCGGCAAGCTCACGCCAAAACTGCTCGCCGAGGTGCCGGCGCCGCAGCACTTCTGAAACCGGCGGGCGCAGGTTTCAGCCGAGATGCCCGCTCTTTCGATAGAAGAGCGCGCCGCCTTCGCTCGCCAGCGCCAAGTTGCTTCCGGCCGGCCGGCGCAGCCAGCTACCGGCATGGTGCTCGGCGCCGTCGATGGAGAGATCGCCATCGAGCAGGAAGATTTCTACGCCGCGCGGAAAGCTCTCAGGCTGCCCGGCGTAGCCCGGCGCGAGCCGCCGCATCAGCACGCGTTCCCACGCTGCATCGAACAGTCGGGCCTCCTGCCGGCCCTTGCCAAGGTCGTGCCACAGCCTGGGATCCCGCGTATCCAGCCTGAGCGGCGCCGTTTCTTCCGGCGGCATCTGGCGAAGCTTGACGAGAATCACCGCGCCGGGAGCGCTCGCCGGCCGGTGGCGCGATCCGGGCGGGTTGCGAACATAGAAGCCGGTCGGGAAATCCCCGGTCTCATCGGAGAACACCCCCTCCAGCACCAGGAACTCTTCGCCGGCCCCGTGCGTGTGCGGCGCGAACGAAGAACCGGGCGCGTAGCGCACGAGAGAAGTGGCGCGCGCGACTTCCTCGCCGTCGCGCTCGAGCATCCGCCGCTCCACCCCGGCCATCGGCGAAGGAACCCAGGCGAGGGCTCTGCTGTCCATCACGGCGGGAAGAGAGAGATCCGCATTCAGCTTCATGGGTCGCTCTCCCGGTGTGCCGACTCCACCGCCTGATACCGTAGGATGCACTTTAGCGGTCGGCACACCACTCTTTATTTTCAGTGGCCTGCTGATCCCCTTTCGTTTGCTGCCGGCGGCAGCAAACGGCGGGGGCAGGACACTCGTGTGCCGACTCCACCGCCTGATACCGTAGGATGCACTCTGGCGGTCGGCACACCACTTTTTATTTTCAGTGGCCTGCTGATCCCCTTTCGTTTGCTGCCGGCGGCAGCAAACGGCGGGGGCAGGACACTCGGTGGTTGGTTCGGCGCCCGGAATGTAGGGTGCATTGGCTCGCCGGCAAGCCAGGCATCCTGCAATGTCGCTGAGGATGCCATTCCCGGGCGAGGCGCCGGATGACAGATTCGGAAAAGGAGGCGAGAGGCGATGGCCGACCAGCCTGAATTCCTCATGGTGCCCGGCGCGCCGGTACCGGTTGCCCCGTTCAGCCATGCCGTGCGGGCAGGCCCGTTCCTGTTCGTGACCGGCCAGATGCCGACAGACCCTTGGGATGATACCAGGAAGCTGCCGGACGGCATCGCCGCGCAGACGCGCCGGGTGATCGAGAATTTGCGGATCGTGCTCGCGGGTTCCGGATACGCATGGCAGGACGTGGTGCAGGCGCGCATCTACCTTGCCGATTTCGAGCGCGACTACGCCGCGATGAACGAAGTGTGGCGGATCCATTTCCCCGCCGAACGGCTGCCGGCACGCACCTGTGTCGGCGTGACCGGCCTGGCACGCGGCGCGCTGGTCGAAATCGACCTTGTGGCCTGGAAGCCCTGATGCCGGGCGGGACAGCTCCGAAGGCTTACATCTCCTGGAGCACCGGCAAGGACAGTGCGTTCGCACTTCTCGAAGCGCGACGCCTCGGACTGGCGGAGATCGCAGGCGTCCTGACAACAGTGAGTGAAGTGCACGATCGTGTCTCGATGCACGGCGTACGCAGATCGCTCCTCAGGCGCCAGGTCGCAGAGCTTGGATTGCCCTGCTGCGAGGTACCGCTGCCAAGCCTCTGTCCGAACGAGGTCTATGAAAAGCGCATGGCGACGGCAGTCGGGCGCATCAGGTCGGAAGGCGTTCGCCACGTCGTGTTCGGAGATCTCTTTCTGGAGGACGTCCGCGGCTGGCGCGAACAACGGCTCGCGGCAGCGGGCATGCATGGGATCTTTCCGCTCTGGCACCGCGACACGGCGGCACTCGTCAGGGAAATGATCGGCCGCGGGTTCATTGCCCATCTGGTCACGATCGATCCACGCAAGCTCGATCGCGGCCTGGCCGGACACAGGCTCGACGAGGCGCTGCTCGCGGCGCTGCCCCCGACAGTCGATCCGTGCGGAGAGAATGGCGAGTTCCATACCTTCGTCTCGGCCGGGCCGATGTTCGCCAACCCGATCGCAGTCGTGCCAGGCGACATCGTCGAGCGCGACGGCTTCGTGTTCGCCGACCTCCTGGCGGATCGGCCGCCCGACTTCAGCTCTCCGCCACTTCGTTCACCGAAACCACCCGCCAGGCATTCGGGTGGCGCTCGATGCGCGTGAGAGAAAGATTGTGGATGGAAAGCGAAAGTGCCGCGTCGGCGGGAATGCTGAGCGCATGCGCGATGGCGGCGCGGATCGCACCGCCATGGCCGACGATGACGACATCGCGGCCGGCGTGGCGTTCGGCCAGGCTTTCGAGCGACGGCCCGACGCGATCGATCACGTCGGCCATGCTCTCTCCACCGGGCGGCCTCTCTCTGCCGGCGAGCGGCCAGAAGGGGTGCGCCGGCCGGGATAGCTGGGCCGGCAGCTCGGCATGCACGAGGCCCTGCCAGGAGCCGAGATTCTGCTCGATCATCGCCGCCTCGACGGCGGGAGCGGTCCGCGGATAGCCGGCAGCGAAGATCGCATCCGCAGTCAGCCTCGTGCGGGAGAGGGGCGAGACGATCCACTGCGCCGGGCGCGGCAGGCGCGCAGCCAGCGCCTGGCAAAGCGGCGCCGCCGCGGCAAGGCTTTCCGCGCAGAGTTCCACATCCATGGTGCCGTAGAGGATCTGCCGCGCGCCGTTGCTGACCGGCGCATGGCGGATCAGCCAGAATCGGGCCGGCGGTTTCATTCGCCGATCGAAAGGAGAGCGCCGCGCACCCGGGCGGCTTGGAACTGGCGCGCGAAAAGCACGATCGCGGCGGCCATCCAGGCGACATTGAGGCACGCCGACCAGCCCATCTCGGACCAGAGCAGTTCGCCGTGCACGACGATCGCCCGCATGCCCTCGAAGACATGGGTGGAAGGCAGCGCAAGCGCAAGCGGGCGGATGGCGGCGGGCAAGACGGTGACCGGGTAGAACACCGCCGAAAGCGGCGTCAGGCCGAACAGCACCGCCCAGGCGAGCGTCTCGGCACCGGCGCCGTGGCGGAGAATCAATGAAACCACGCCGAGCGCGACCCACCATCCCATGACCATCAGATTGGCGAAGAAAAGTACCAGCACCGGACCCAGGGTGAACAGATTGAACGCATAGAGAAGATACGCGAGGCCGATCGCGGGCAGCACGCCCGCCAGCATGCGCAGCATGGAAACGATGATCAACCCGGCGACCATCTCGGCCGGACGGAGCGGGCTGACAAAGACATGGCCGAGATTGCGCGACCAGAGCTCTTCGAGAAAGCTCACCGCAACCCCCATCTGACTCCGCAGCGCCACCTCCCAGAGCAACACTCCGGCAAGCAACAGTCCGCCTGCCATGACCAGCGGCGAGCCGATGCGGCTGCTGATGAACTGCGCCGTGAAGCCCCAGATGCACATTTGCAGCACCGGCCAGTAGACGAGCTCGATCAGGCGCGGCCAGGACCGCCGATAGAGCGAGATGTGCCGATACAGCAGGCCCCAGATGCGCCGTGCCGAGCACCTCATGCCGGGAGCCTCGCCGGCATCCGGCCGCGCGCGATGTCGAGGAAGACCTGCTCCATGTCTTCCCGGCCGTAGCGGGCAATCAGCGCCTCGGGACTGCCGCGATCGACGATGCGGCCTTGTTTCAGCATCAGCACGTCCGAGCAGAGCCGCTCGACCTCGTCCATGTTGTGCGAGGCGAGCAGGATCGCCGCTCCGCTCTCGGCACGATAGTGCTCGAGCCACCCGCGCACCCAGTCCGCCGTGTCCGGGTCGAGGCTTGCCGTCGGCTCGTCGAGCAGCAGCACGTCGGGGCGGTTGATCAGCGCCTTCGCCAGCGCGGCGCGCGTTTTCTGCCCGGCGGAAAGTTCGCCCACCGGGCGGTCGAGAAGCGGGTCAAGCTCGAGTTCTGCGGCGAGAGCCGCGATCCGCTGCTGGAGACGGGGGACGCAGTAGAGATGGCCATACACCCGCAGGTTCTCGGCCACCGTCAGTCGCTGCGGAAGAGCGACGTAGGGAGAGGAAAAATTCATCCGCTGAAGGGCGGCAAAGCGGTCCTCGGCCATGTCGTGGCCGAGGACGTTGATGCGGCCTGCGGTCGGGACCAGGAGGCCCAGCAGGAGGGCGAGCGTCGTCGTCTTGCCGGCGCCATTGCCGCCCAGAAGACCGACGGTGGTGCCTTCGGGGAGGCGAAAATCCAGGCCATCCACCGCCAGCGGGCCACGGCCGTAGCGCTTGGTGAGGCCGCTCGCCACGATGGCATCCATGCCGGCGGGATAGGCCGATCGAGGACATTCGCCAAGGCCCGGCGCATTACGAAACAGGAAGCGCGGCCCGCCCTTGGAACAGGACGAAGCCCTGCGCTTCGCCCCAGAGCAACGCGGCCGGAGAATCGGCGCCGGCGAGCAAAATCCGCTCGCGCTCTTCCGAGGCGGCATCGAGCGCCGCCGCCGGCATCGACGCCAGTTCGGACGAGTAGCGGAGCTCCAGGAAATCGAGCCCCAACGCCGGCAGTGGCAACATGGGGAGAAGCGCCGGCGCGACGCCACCGAGCGCTAGGCGATAACCGCGCCCGCGCACGAAATCGCGCGCGAAAAGGAAGGCGGGCGCATCATTCAGGATATCGGCAGGCAGAAGTTCGAGCACGATTTCTCCGCGCAGGCCGGCCGGCAGGGCGACGTCAAAGGTGAGGAAGGCGGGAGAAAGAATCGACTCGACATTGAGATTGATGGCGAATGGTGGCGCCGAAGACAGTTCGCGGGGTGCGGAGAGCAAGGCCAGCAGGCGCCGATCGAGCGTGCGCGTGAGGCGGCGAAACAACCACGGGTCGCCAGCAAGATCGTGCTCGGGGGCGAGGCTTTCGCCAATCTCGCTCACCGACAGAAAACGCTTCTCCCAGGCGAGTCGGAATTGACCGGAACCATCCCGCCGGCAGATCGATCGGCGGCGGGAGAAGCGTGACATGTCCGCCGAAGCGAGCGCCCGTTCGATCGCGCCGAGCGCCGCGAGGTCGAGCGGAGGTCGCTCCGGTGCCTGAGGCTCAATCGGCTCGGGCGCGGCGAGGCACGCGGCCAGCCGTTCGGCGTCGCGCGGCACGGTGAAGCGACGCACCAGCTCGGCGAAACGGGGCAGTGGCGGAGCCGGTTCGGCGAACAGAACCGCAAGCGTGGCAAGCACGCGGTTCTCCTGGCGCCCGGCATCGCCACGCCAGGCCAGCGCGAGATCGTGCCCGGGCAGGCGATAGACCCGAGCGCGGTCGGCGCCGGCGAGCGGCTCGAGCGCGCTCTCGGCAAGCCGGCCATGGTGCGGGCGGTAATACTCGGGCGGAAGGAGGGAGAATCGAACCAGCAGGACCTGCCGCTCGACCCCGGCCAGCCGGCAATCGCGCGCCAGGCTGCTGAGCGCCATCGTATCGAGTTCCACGCTCGGGAGCTCGGGCAATGCCGTCATGACGGGGCGGCGGAGGGTGCTCCGGAATCGAGCAAGGAGAGATTGCGGCAAAAGCGCCGGCCCGGAGCCGTTGCCGAGGCGGCCCGTTCGCTGCACTGCCCGAGCGTGCATCCGGAGGCGGCCGCGCAGGCGAGCATGCGCCCGGCGGCCAGCATGACCTCCACATGATGGCCCACGAATCGCCGGATGCCATGCCCGAGACCCCAAAGCACGGCTTCCTCGTTGTCCGCCCGATTCAAGATCACCCGTTCCCTCCCGATGGCATCGAATGCCGAAGCCAGGGCGCCGCGGTCGGGCTCGGTAAGGCGTGCCAGGCGCGCTGACCAATCGAGCTTGAAGAGGTCGGCATCGAGGGACTGTGGCCGGGTCAGCAGCAGCGCCTGATGCGAAATCGTGCCAAGGACGATCCGCAAGCCCGCGCGGCGCAGCACGCTTCGGGCGGCGGCGAACGCCTCCGGCATCGCCGCCGCCTCGACCAGAGAAACCTCGACGCCGATCGGCACGCCAATCGATCGGGAAAGGCGAAAGACATGCGCGCTTCTTTCTTTCATGATGGTTTTCGTTGATAAATTGAGATGCAATGCGAAGCCGGGCGGAGTGCCTGCCATACCGATCGGCCCGGAGCCGGGCAGGGCAGCCTCGATCAGCGCCAGCAATGGCTCCTCGAGACGGCCGCCGAAATGCCGCAACAGCCAGGGGTCGGAGCTGGTATCGCTGGCTGGCGCGTAGTGAGCAGAGAGCGCTGCGGACGAGAAGGCAAGCTCGCGGAAGAGCGGGCGAAGGGCGTGGGAAGGAGTGCCGCCGGATCGGGCGACGAGGGCGCCGGTCCGCCGCTGCAACATCTCCGGGAAATCGGGCAGGCCGGTCATCGGCGCCGGCTCTGGCGGGATCGCAACCGAAAACGTCCTGCTCCGCTCGATCGCATCGCGACGTAACGCGGCACCGAACTGTTCAGCGGCAGCCAGCCGTTCCGCGGCGTAGGCAAGCAGCAGGTCCGCTTGTCCCGGGAGGGGCCAGAGCGAGACAATGGCCTCTGGTCCGGCGGCCTCGCCCCCGAACAGGCGGGCGAGGTTGCTGCGGAGAGAGGCCGGCTCGTTTGCCGCCGGCGTTCGCGAATGCGCGGCGCGACAGAGGAGCGCGAGATCGCCGTTGCCGAGCGGAAAGAGCTGCCCGTCCAGGCGCTGGGCCGCTTCCGTGAGGAGTGCGCGGGCAATGCGCCGGTGATGCGGCTCCGGCGCGGGAGGGCCGAGACGGCTGAGATGCAGCACCAGCGCCACCCGCTCGGCGGGCGCGCGCACTGCCCGGCGGGTTGCATCCAGCAAAAGCCGCTCGGCTGAGCCATCCCGGGAACCTCCGGGTTCGGGCGCAGGGGCTGGGCCCGCCACCGACTGGCTATCCCCGGGAAAAGCTTTCGGAGCGTGCTGCCCTCTGCCCCAGCCAGGCCGAGCCAAAGGAAGCTCCTGTTCAACCTGGAGCAAGGGCGTCTCGGAGCGAACGGTCGAAGCTGGTAGCCTCACCCGCCATGGTTACCTTCCGGTTAGCACCGGCGAAACTCGCACCTGGGCGCCGCGTCTATGCGATCGGGGATGTGCATGGTATGGCGCGCCGGCTGGTGGCGATGCACGAGACGATCTCCGCCGACCTTGCCGCACGGCCCTGCGCCGCAACCCTCGTTCTGCATATCGGGGACTACATCGACCGCGGGCCGGACAGCGCGGGGGTCCTGGCGAGGCTGGCTGCCGGCATCCGGATCGGCGGAGCAGAGACGGTTTGCCTGTGCGGCAATCACGAGTGGATGGCGCTCCGCGTGCTGCTTGGGGGAGATGACGAAGCGGCTGAACTCTGGCGGATGAATGGTGCGGATGCGACCCTCAGGAGTTGGCGAATCGATCCCGATTCGCCGCCCCGGAAATGGGCGAAGGCGGTACCCGAGGAGCACCTTCGCTTCCTCCAGGCGCTGCGGCTTTCCCATCGCGAAGACGGCTATCTTTTCGTGCACGCCGGGTTGCGTCCGGGTGTTGCGCTGGCCGATCAGGATGACGAGGACCTGGTCTGGATTCGCGAACCGTTCCTTTCCTGCACAGGCAATTTCGGTGTGGTGGTGGTTCACGGCCACACGCCGGCCAAAGCCCCTGTCGTGCGGGCAACCAGAATTGGCATCGATACCGGCGCGGTCTACGGCGGGCCACTGACCGCCGCGGTGCTGGAGGAAGACCGCATTGGCTTCCTGCAGGTCTGAATCGGATGGGTTCCGAGGCCGCCGGCAGTGGGTCTGGCGGCGGCTTCACCGCGCAACAGGACGGCTCGGCGGCCGGTCCGGAAGGGCTCGCAGAAGCCGCCGCACCTTCCACCGGCCGGCGTTGTCGCCACCGGGAGCAGGTATTATGACGTAACCGTATCAGGCGCGGCAGCGAATTTCATGCGCTTCCTGCCGACCCATTATTCCGGCCTTTTCGCGCCCGGCCGCCTTCAGCCTTGTGGTAGAACGCGATCCGCTCCGTCTCCTCCACTTTTACGCGTTGCCGGGCACCCAGCAGATCGCGCCAGCCGATATAACCGACAAGCTTGGCGTCCGTGCGGGATACAACCGCCATATGGGCGATGTTGGCTTGCATCATTCGCTCGATCACGTTTTCGAGGTACTCGTCCGGATAGGCGGCCTGGAGCTGCTGGTTGGAGAGCAGAGCAGCGAGGGACTCGCCCCGCTCGCGGCCAGCGCGCCGCCAGGCGATGACGGCAGGCGGATTGACGATGCCAAGCACATGCCGCTCCTCGTCGACGACCGGAAAGCTCGGATGCCGGGCCTCGGGGCTGGTCAGGAACCGGGCGGCCTCGTGCAACGTCGTCGTTCCTGGCAGGCTCGTCACCTCCGTTGCCATGATGTCGTGCACCTGCATGAGCGCAAACGGATCAACCCGGTACTCGCGCGTGAGGTGATGGCCATGACGGGCGACCTTCTCGGTCAGGATCGAGCGGCGCATCACCAGGACCGTGAACAGATGCGCGGTGACCGTGGCCGCGATCAACGGCAGCAGGACATGCGTATTGCCCGTGACCTCGACGGCGAAGAAGGTCGCCGTCAACGGCGAACGCATGGTGCCGCCCATGGTCGCCGACATCGCAAGCAGCGCCCAGAATCCAGGGCTCGCGTGCGGCAGGAAGGATGCCAGCGCGGCGCCCATGCTCCCGCCCATGATGAGGAGTGGCGCCAGCACGCCACCCGAAGTGCCGGACCCGAGCGCTACCGACCAGATCACCGCCTTGACCGCCAGCAGCACCAACCCGGGCAACGGCGACATATCGCCCCGCAGCATCTCGGCGATATTGTCGTAGCCCACGCCGAGTGCGCGCGGGTCGATCAATCCGCCAATCCCGACCACCAGGCCGCCCAGCAGCGGCCACCACATCCAGTGGATTGGCAGCTTCAGGAACTGATCCTCGCAGGCATAGACAAGCTGGGTCAGGGCGCCGGAAAGAACGCCCGACATGAGCCCGACAAAAATCCAGGCGCCAAGCCCGAGAAAAGACGTTTCCATGCCACCGTGAAAGGGAAAGAGCGGCGTCGGCAGGTGAATGGCCGTTCGCTCGACATCGGCAATGATCGCGGCGGCGGCGACCGGAACGAAGCTTCGCGGCGACCACTCGAAGAGCAACAGTTCAACGGCCAGCATCACGGCGGCAATCGGCGTGCCGAACACTGTCGTCATGCCTGCTGCCGCACCGGCCACCAGCAGCGTCTTCCGCTCGGTGTCGCTCACCGGTAGCATCTGTGCGATCAGCGAGCCGATCGCCCCCCCGGTCATGATGATGGGCCCTTCAGCGCCGAACGGTCCGCCGGTGCCGATGGCGATGGCCGATGAGGTGGGCTTCAGGATGGTGACTTTCAGATCGAGCCGGCTGCGGCCCAGCAGGATCGCCTCGATCGCCTCAGGGATACCATGGCCCCTGATCTTCTCCGACCCGTAACGCGCCATCAGCCCGACGATCAACCCGCCGATGACCGGTACGATCACGGCTGCATAGCCGAGCGGCGAGTGACTGAACGGCTGAACAGTGAAGGTAAATTGGCCGAAATAGGCCAGATTCGTTACGAGATAGATCAGCTTCAACAGGATGACGCCCGCGATCATGCCCGCTGTCCCGACAACGAGCGCAATCGCCGTGATGACCAGAACGCGGGGGCTGGTGGTGAAATCGCCGAGATTCTCGAGGCTCGGATTCTTCTTTGCGGGCGCGACGCCCACCGCCGATTGGGCCGCGACCGAGACAGCACTCTTCTTCAAGACCAACCTCATGGGGGGTAGGGGGTATCGCCTCCGGCGACCGGCGACATATCGCATCACGGTGCATACCCCGCAAGAGGGAAGGGGGCCAATCCCGGCCACGGGTTCTGGCCTCCTCAGGCGGATCGAACGGCCCGGCCGGAGGCGGCTTTCATGGTCTGGTTCCCTGTTACGTTGCCTGCTCGCGTTCGGCAGAACGGCGGACGCCGCGCCGCTTTCGGCGGCCATCGGCGTTTGCACTCCGTCCGGGCGCGGGAGCCTGCCGATACGAGAAAAACAGAAGCGCCCACTTGGTTTTGTCACCCGATCGATCACCATCGGGAGGTTGGGCATCCGGGTGGAACACGCCACCGAAAGCGCTTCTGCGGCAGGGCGGGGGGTCGTGCGGTCGGAGAGGCCGTCCGCAAAAGCAGGATCGCAATCCCTCGCTCGCAACAGCGCTCATGATCGGCCTGATGCAGCGACCGCCGCACCACGCCGACCTCGAGGGCGATAGCATCATGGAGACTTCCAGGCTGAGAAACCCGAATCTGTCGTCGGAATTGCTCTCCAGTATGGCATTCGTATCGTTCAGCGTGCAAAAGCGATGCGCTGCACGACACTCGCTTCCGGCATCGCGGTGTGGCACGGTGGCTCTCGTCATGTGCCGTCGCGAGGGGTGCCGTCCGCCGCGCAGCCTACCTTGATCGGTCTTGATGGCGCGAAGCACGTGTTCCCGCCCGACGCCGGGAACGCGAACCCCGAGACGAACCTGCTCGCGACGGCGAAGCCAGTGCGATACGCCACCGAACGGAACGGTGCCGCCGCTGGCGTCCACCAATCCGTGCGACCGAATGCAGGCGGCGAGTGCCGTCTGAACACGGCAATTGGTTCGCATGGGTGTTTCGGCGCCCACCGTCATGCCCCGCAGGCGCGAGACAGCCGCCTGGCGTCCGCAGTCATCCAGCAAGCCAACGGGACACTGTTATGTGAATGATATTCCTCGAGCGTGCCGCAAAGCCGGAAGGCGCACTCGAACGTATAAAAAATGGGAAAGACTACCCAAGAGTGAACACCTATTGGCCGATGTCTTTCCGACGCCGCGCATTTTTGCACGACCGTTAACGCCCAACGCGAAGACGCCGCTTGGGTCTCGGGCGTTAACGCCTCTTCAGGCAACGCAACGAAGCGGCCAGGTGGCCGCGAAGTCGAGTTGAGCCGGGGATCCCCAGTTCCCGCGGTGGGGAATGATCGAACCGCAGGACCGAAACCAGGAGCGGAAAGGCTTATCAGCATGAAGAAGGCTTTGATGATGGGCGCCGTCCTCGCAATCGGGCTATCCGGTGCGGCGTTCGCGCGCGGGACCACGAATTCGTTCATGACCGGCGGCGCGACGGGTCAGGCCGTCACGAGTTCCGGCGGCGGCAGATCGAGCAACTCCAGCTCCGGCTCAGTCGGCGGCGGCATTACCGGTGGCTTTACCATCGGCTTTTCGAGCACGGCCGGCGGAGCCACGGCGACCGGCGGCGTGAATGGCGTCGAAGTGGGCGATTACTGCAATTCCGCGAGCGGCGGGACGAATTTCTCAGGCTCACTGGACAACCCGGGCACCCTGAACGGCTCTCAGGCCGGTGCCGGTGGTCACGAGGGCGCGACCGCCACTTTCGGCAATCTCAGCGGCAACATTTCCGGTCTGCCGCCTCTTTAACCCTGAGCCCGGTCGGGTCCGGCCCCCTGAGGGACCGGACCCGGCACCCCACCGCGCCAGCGGTGGGACCGTCATGGAGACGCAGATGAAAGCTACGTCTTTTTCCTATCGTCTTGGTGTGGTGCACGCGTTCTGCGAGAGCGCCGAGAGATACTCTGGGCTGCAATGGTCCAAGAATCCGCCGTTGCCGATCGCAGATGCGACTGCTGACGTTGGTGTCGCTCCGGAAGTCGTCCCGCTAGGGGTCGATACCGTAGGCGTCGATGCCGGATCGCCGCCAGAGATAGACGCCAGTGACGTTGAAACGGACGTCGCCACCGACGTCGAAAGAGAATGTCCGCCGCCGTCCTGGCCGCCGGACCCGCCAGGCGACCCGTTGCCGCTCTGACCGCCGACTCCGCCGTTGCCACCCTGGCCTCCGGACGAGCCGTTGCCACCCTGGCCTCCGGACCCGCCAGGCGACCCGTTGCCACCCTGGCCGCCGGACCCGCCGTTGCCACCCTGGCCGCCGGACGAGCCGTTGCCACCCTGGCCGCCGACTCCGCAGTTGCCGCCCTGGTGACCGGACGAGCCGTTACCACCCTGACCGCCGACTCCGCCGTTGCCGCCCTGATGACCGGACGAGCCGTTACCACCCTGGCCGCCCTGACCG
>JASHOF010000110.1 GCA_030041255.1 Acetobacteraceae bacterium | reverse complement strand
GCTTGTCATTCGGGGCACACCCCCGGGTATCCGTTCAGGGCACAAGGAAAAGGAAGGGGCGATCCAACTCTAGCTCGGCCCGTTACGGCCAGCGGATTCTCGATCCGACCCCTTCCGTCGGTGGCGGGCGGCCGCCCGCCACCGACGATCTCGTTGTGCCTCGAAAGGCCTCACCGGCATAAGACAAGCGGATCGCGATCAGGCGGAACCGGCTGATCGCGTGGAGATGCTCGCCAAAACAAAGAGCTAGAGCAGTTACCGTGAGCCATGGCGAACGGAAATTGCTCTAGTGTCCTGCCCCCTTTCGTTTGCTGCCGGCAGCAGCAAACGAAAGGGGATCAGCAGGCCACTGAAAATAAAGAGTAGTGTGCCGACCGCTAGAGTGCATCCTACGGTATCAAGCGTTGGAGTCGGCACACTAGGGCTTGCCCGGTTCCGGAGAAAAGAGCTTCGCTTTGTCCGGCTTGTCCTTCCACTCGTCGGCGTCCGCCGGCGGCTCTCCTTTACGCGTGATGTTGGGCCAGATCGCCGCGTAGGTGCGGTTGTGTTCAACCCATGCCCCGGCGCGATCGTCACTGTCCGGAACGATCGCCTCGACCGGGCATTCCGGTTCGCAAACGCCGCAGTCGATGCACTCGTCCGGGTGAATAACCAGCATGTTCTCGCCGACATAGAAGCAATCGACAGGGCAGACCTCGACGCAATCCATGTATTTGCAGCGAATGCAACTTTCCATGACGACATAGGTCATCGCCAGTTCTCCATCGCCTGAGCCGGCGGCAGCAATTCAGCCTTGGCTTCCGGTGCCCGGCGCGCGCCGTATGCCGCCTTCACTGTTGGCGTGCAAGAGAGCGGGCCGCTCCGGCAACTCGTCGTAAAGCAGGCATGCCGCCTCCGCGGGCCCGCGCCTGAGCGCCAGCGCCTTTACGGCAACCACCCGTACTCCCGGACCGAGCGGCAGCGTCAGCACATCGCCTGGCCGGAGCCGCGCATGCGGCTTTTCTGTCGCCTGACGGTTGATACGCACCCGCCCCTCCCGCACGAGGTCCGCCGCCCGTGCCCTGCTCTTCGCCAGGCGCGCGCACCACAGCCACGCATCCAGGCGCTGCTGCTCGGGCAGAGGCCGCTTCATCCGAGATCGAGAACCGAGAGAGACGCGAACGGGCCGGTTGCAAGCCGCCGCGTTGCACTCTGTCCCGCACGGCGACGCAGCGGCACAAGCAGCGGTGGTTGCGGCGGGCCGGCACCCCCGGCCTGGGGAATCAGCCGGAAGCCAAGCACCCTCAGCACCACGGGCAGCATCGCCGCTTTGATACCGAGGCGGCCGGCCAGGCCGGCCGGTAGCGAGAGCGGTGCGCGCCGGGCTCCTGCCCGAAGCTCGGCTGCCACGCGTTCCGCAACGTCGAGGCGGATGCCGATCGGGCCAGCCGGCAGCCAGCCCATGGCAGCGGCGAAGGAAGCCCTCTCGGGACCCGCAGTTGGTGCGGATTCTTCGAGCTGCCAGGCAACGCGGCCCGGAGCTGGCAGTGGCGGGGGCTCCTTCAGCCCGTTCGCAAGCGCCCACAACAATCCGCGCATCCTGAGCGCGCCCGGCTTCAACAGGGCCGGCATGAACGCTCCGAAATGCCCGGCGCGAATGCCGAGTTTTCCCAACCGGGCACGCTGGGCGCGCGGCATACCGAAACCGTTCGGTTCCGGCACGACACCGAGCCCTTCGCACAGCAGATGCACCGGCCCGCGCAGCTCCTGATCCTCGGCTACCGCGGCAGCAGCGGCAAAAAGCGGCGCCAACTCTGCCCGGATGCGTGCGTCGAGAAAATTCTGGAGGCGCACGCGCACGCGTTCGCGTGCCGGGCCGTCCAGGAATTCGCTCGGCAGAACCTGGACCAGCGGCCTCAGCGCCGTCGTGCCGCGCGTTGCGCGCGCCACCGGCACACCTTCCCAAAGCAGGTTCGGTCCGGCCAGTGTGAAGGCCCTGTCTTCGGCCGCCTCGAGCGCGGCAACCCGCCGTGGCATCTCGGCATAAAGCGCGCGCCGCGCGGCGCGCAGCACCAAGCGCCGGTCGGCGCCCGCCGTGTGCGGATCCGGGCGGAACAGAAAGCCGCCGACGGCGCCCACCATCTGCCCTTCCACCAGCACTTCGCCACTTCGTGTCACGGCAGCCAGCAGCTTCTCACCCTTGCCATGCTCCAGCCGGCGCAGCAGGAATGCGGAGCGCCGATCGACGAAGCGGCTCATCAGCCGCTCGTGCAGTGCCTCGGAGAGCAGGTCCTCGGTCTCGCGCGCCCGTTCCTGCCAGTGCTCTGCGTCCCTCACCCAGTCGGAGCGTGCGGAGATGAAGGCCCAGATGCGAATCCCGGCCAGCCGCTGCATCAGCGTATCGATATCGCCCTCCGGGCGCGCCAGCCGGGCGATTTCCGAGGCGATCCAGTCGGTCGCAATGCACTCCTCGCGCACCAGGTGGCCGAACACGCGCGCCACCAGGCGCTGATGCGCGTCGCCTTCGAGCTTGCGGAAATCGGGGATCTGGCAGGTTTCCCAGAGCAGGCGCACCCGCTCGCGCGAGTCGGCCAATCGAACGCCATCGGCATCGCGGGACAGGGCGGCGAGCGTGGTGAGGTCAGAAGCATCGACACCGCGGGTCAGCTCTCGCCGCGGCGGTGGAGCGGCAAGGCTTCCGAGCAAGGCGCCAATCGAGCTGAAATCCAGACTGGCATTGCGCCAACGGAGCTGTGCGAGCGGTGGGAACCGGTGCCCCTCCAGGGCAACGACCGTATCGTCGGGAAGCGGCGGCGCCGCGGCCGTGGTGCCGAAGCTGCCGTCGCGCGTGCCGCGGCCGGCACGCCCGGCGATCTGCGCAAGCTCTGCCGGTGCAAGCGGGCGCAGGCGATGGCCGTCGAATTTTCCGAGGCTCGCAAACGCCACATGATCGACATCCATGTTGAGGCCCATGCCGATGGCGTCGGTCGCCACCAGGAAATCCACTTCCTTTTCCTGGTACAGTGCCACCTGCGCGTTGCGCGTGCGTGGGCTGAGCCGCCCCATCACCACCGCCGCACCGCCCCGCCGCCGCCGGATCAGCTCGGCGATCGCGTAAACGTCGCTTGCGCTGAACGCGACGATCGCGCTGCGCGGCGGCAGGCGCGAGAGTTTCGAAGGCCCCGCATGGGTGAGCGCCGACAGGCGGGGACGGGTCTCGATCTCAGCCTCCGGCACCAGCCGCGCCAGCAGCGGCCGGATGGTTGCCGCGCCCAGGAACAGCGTCTCCTCGCGCCCGCGGGCAGAAAACATCCGTTCGGTGAAGATATGGCCGCGATCGGGATCGGCCGCGACCTGCACTTCATCCACCGCAACGAAAGCGACATCGCGGCTGAGCGGCATCGCCTCGACCGTGCAGGAGAACCAGCGGGCCCCGGGCGGCATGATCTTCTCTTCCCCGGTGACCAGCGCCACCTGGCCCGGCCCTTTGGCCGCCACCATCCGGTCGTAATTTTCGCGGGCGAGGAGGCGAAGCGGAAACCCGATGATGCCGGATTGGTGTCCCAGCAACCGCTCCACGGCAAGCCGCGTCTTGCCGGTATTGGTCGGTCCGAGCACCGCCCGCACGCGGGAGGAACTGCCCTGCATGCGATGATGTTCGGAGCGGCGGGAGCGGATTGCAAGTCCGGCTCCCGCACCGGCCCTGCTATTCGAGCTGCACGCTGCTGCTGATTCCGAGCTCCTCCAGCACCTGCCTGAGTTCCTCCACCATGGCTTCAACCGAGTCGCCCGGCAGCGTCACTTCGAGCGAGAGGCCGATCCGAAGCCCGGAGCCGGCACGGAGCCGCGGCAGGACGCGCGTGCCGAGGCGGTTCCACTGCTCGGATGGCACGGCTGCCTCGAGCGAGAGTTTTCGCGCCGGCCGATCGGCCTCGGCCGCCTGCACATGCGTCGCCGCGGGCAGCGTCGGGATCGGCGCGCCCGGCGCGGGTGCGGCAGGTTCGGCTACCGCCGCCCCGCTGCGCGGCTCCTTGAGCGCCAGGGCTGTAGCCCTCCGCAACAGGAACGTATCCGAATCGAAGTGCACGTCCTCGGGCGCCAGCAGTTCCTGGAAGCGGACACTCTCATAACCGTCTCCGGCCGCTTTCCACGCCACGCCGAAATCGCCGCGCATCACGAACTCGGCAATCTTCGGCCTGAGAATGGCATCGGGATCGACCAGCCGGGTCAGCGATCCGTCGAGAAAACTCTGCCTGAGGCTCGCCAGCGGCCAGGCGCCGCTTTCCATCAGCGCCGGCGGCCAGCGCCGTTCGATGTAGCCCGCCCCGATGCCCTCGTTCAGCAGCGCCTCGGATTTCAGCGCCGCGATGACCCGCCCCGCAAGCGTGCCGCCGCCCGAGGCATGGCCGGCGCCGAGATCGATCACCTTCAGCCCCGCCGGTTCTCCCTTTTCGGCCAGCAGCACGAAGCGGTAATCCGACCAGACGGCATCCTTCGCCGCCTCCTCCGCCTCCTTCACCTTCCCTTTCAACTCGATGCGCTCGTTGCGATCGAACTCGCTTCCGAGCGTCCCTGCATCGACCTCACGCTCCACCTTCTTCCAGGCGAGTGCGAGTTCGATCCGGTCGCGCAGGTCGCGGCCGGGCTTCTTGAGGCACCACACGATCGCGGCCGGATAACGCCGCGGCGCCGTGCCGCGGTTCTTCGTCCAATCCGCAACCTGCTCGCGGAGCGCCTCGCTTCCCGACCATTCCAGCGACGGCGCCGCCACCACCAGCGTCAGCCGCGGCGTATCGCCAAGCTCCGCCGCCTCGCCGCGGAACATCTCCACAGGAAGCACTGCGCCGCGCCGGAACTCGGCCTCGACATGGCGCAGCATCGCCGGCCTCACCTCGTTCTCCTCGTCGAGCGAGGCACGCCGATCGCTCACCACCTTGCGCATCGTGGGTCGATAGCCCACGCGATAACCATCCGTCCCCACCCGGCGGAGGAAGTAGGAGCGGTCCTCGAGCGCCGCGGCGGCGCTGTCGATCGTCGTCGTGTCGAGGCCCGGTTCGCCGAGCGCGAAGCGAAGCTCCGGCAGATGCGCCGCCTTGTCGGCCTGGCCGCCCGAGGATTCGAACAGGATCGCCGTCCCGACGCGGCCATGGATCTCGCGGAGCGGTCCCTCTCTGTCGGCATCGAGCGCTCTCGCGTGCGCGCGCTCGCCGGCAAGGTCGGTCTCGATCGCGGCCATCAGCCGCGGCTCGCCAAGCTGGCCGAGCACCACGCTCCGGAAGCCGGGCTCTGCGAGCGGTGCCGAGCCAAGCGTGATCAGCGGCTCGTTCCGCGCGATTCGAAATGATTCCTGGGCGGCGAGCGAGATCCACTGCGCCAGCATGGCCAGCGTGCCGCGGGTCTGCTGGTATTGCGGCAAGGCCTGCCATTTGCGCTGGAACACGGAAAGCGTGGCCGGATGGAACGGGTAGCAGGCAGCGAAGCGGCGCTCCAGATTTTCCCGCCCCTTGGCCTCGGTCGCCGCCGAGTTCACTTCCATCCATTCCGGCGGAAGCTGGGCGCGACGTGCGAAGCACCACTCGGCAAAATTTTTCGCGACACTTTTCCGCGTCCGCTCGGCCCCGAGGTCCTCGAACAGCCGCCTGCGCACCACCTCGGCGATCTCGGCTTCGTCGTTGGCGATCAGGTCCTTGGCAACGCGGCGCACGACCTTGGAAATCCGGTCCTGCCATTCCTGGTCGTGCTCGGTCATCTCGACCTGGCTGCGCGGCAGGCTGATCACTGCGCTACTGTGTGTCGTTGCAGTCATCGCAACGGTGAGATTCTGGATAAAGGCGTGAAACGAATCGGCGGCGCCGCGATGGCGGTTGATGAAGTTCAGCACCTCGTCGAACAGCAGCAGCACCGGCGCGCCGGCAGCGCGGAAAACCGCGCCGATCGCCTCGGTCCCGGGCGGCGATTTTTTCGCGGCCGGCCCAAGCGCGGCAACCCCCGCCTCGCCCGCCAGTTGGCGTGCCAGATCGATCCATGGCGTCTCGCCATTTTCATGCGGATCCCAGGCATTGCCGACGAACACCGCAACCTTCGCTTCCGGCACCCGCGCCAGGCCGGCCTCGCGCAGCAACTCCGCAACGCCGGGCAGGCCAAATGCCGCTTCGCCAAGCTTTGCAAGATGGTAAAGCGCGGTGAGCGTATGCGTCTTGCCGCCGCCGAACTGGGTGATCAGCGTCAGCACCGGCGCCGTGTTCGCGGTGCGCCCGGCAAGCCTGCCGAGCACCATGCCGGCGTGCTCGCGGAGCGCGCGCGTGAAAGAGGTGCGGGCGAAGAATTGGTCCGGGTTCCGGTAATCTTCCGGCGCCGTGCCCGCCACCACCTGTTCGAGCGCGATCGCGAATTCGTCGGGATTGAACGAACGGCCCTCGCGTACTTCCTTGCGCGCGGTTGCAACCTTGTACCACGGCTCCATGCCCGGGCTCATCTCGGCAGAGCGAGCAGCATCGCGTCCAGCAACCGCTTTTCCTCCGACGCCACAGGATAGAGCGCCGAAAGCGCATTGGCGAGGCGGAGAAAATCGGAGCCTCGTTCCTGCTCGGCCCGGATCAGGGTTTTCAGCGCATTGGTCCGCCCCGAGGCTTGCAGCAGCATCGCCGCGTGCACGCGGTCGAGCGTCGTCGCCTGTCTCTCAGGCGAAAGCGTGGGATCGGCGCTGGCGGCCCGCGCGGCGCGGCCCTTGATCGGCACCGCGCGAGGAGGCTCAACCTCCATCTCCGGGAAGAGGATTCCCTGTGGCGAACGCGCAGCCATCGCGGCCTCGCGCTCCAGCCTGAGCGCCACGCCCTCGGCGCCTTCGGCGCCGAAAAGCTGCCGCGCGCGCTCGGCCACGGGGAGCAGGCGGACAGCGCCTTTCGCCGTCTCGATGATCCGGCCTTCCCATTGCTGAAGCCCGATGCCGAGCGGCTGCGCGAACCGGCGCACCACGTCGAAGATCAGTTTTTCGCCACTCGCCCGACCCCGCGACGCCACTTCTTCGTCCTCCTCCTGCTCTTCGTCCTCGCTATCCTCCGCCTCCGCCGCATGCCCGTCCGTGCTCTGCAAGGTCCATAAGAACAATGCTGTCAGCCGCGCATCCTCTTCGAGCACGCCGAGCGCGCCGTTTCTCGCTGCTGCCTCGGCCGTGCCGAGCACCTGCTCGAGCGCGCTCCGCCCGACAACTTCCCATACCTTTTCGAGGTACTCCGGAAGCTTGACCTCCTCGCCTGAAGCGGTTTCCACTCTCACATAACGGCTGAAGATCTCGAGCGCGGGACCGATGCAGGCAAAGACGAGATCCGCGCCCCGCACGCCCTCGCCTTGCAAACGGTCCATCCATTCGCCGACACGCCGGGGCAGTTCCTGTAGCACTTCCGCCCAGTCGCCGATGCCCACGTCACCCGGCCGCGGCCGGCAGATGAGATGCACGCTGGTGGCAAGCGCCGCCGAATCGCGGGCGCGCAGGCGCCCGGGGCGCTCCGTCGCGATCGGCCACGATCCGGTGATGATCCAGCCACCACGGATCATCCCCGAAAGCAGCGCCTCCCATCCTTCCGTGCTCTTGTGGGCGAAGACCACCGCGCCCACACCGTCCTCGCGCGTGACCCGCCTGCCTTCGGCGAAGGCTTTTGCCACCTTTTCCTCGAACCACGCGCGATCCTTCGGGCGATTCCCGTCGCGCTTGGTCTCGTCCTGGACGATTTCCCGTTGCTTCGGCGAGAGCGTATTCGCCCTGTCGAACGGATCCTGCAGCCCTTGGCTCCGGGGAAGTGCTCGCTTGAGCCAGACAATGAAAAAATCGGACAGATCGGCGTACGGAACGGCGTCGTAGTAGGGCGGATCGGTGAACCAGACCGCGGCAGTCTCATCCGGCAACGGATGCTGCGTAGCATCGGCCGATTCTATCTGGCCAGGAGATGCCTTCCACCCCTGCTCCGCGACCTCGGCCACCCAGTCCACCGCCGCCGAAAAATTCGACGCCAGATCTCCAGTTGGAACGATCTCCGTAAAGTCCCACATCATGGGCAGTGCCTGCCGGCCAAACGTTCCAGCCACGGCTTCGACCGATGTTCGCCACCGAACCAGAGACGAGGACTGTTCGCTGCATCGTCCGAGCGCCATCGCCATGCACCGGCGATCCCCGCCGCCGTCTCCTTGGTGCGGGCTGGCTACGAGGCGAGCGAGAGAAGCCAGCGCCAGCTTCTGCCGGGCGGTGAACAAATCGCCCCATTGCAGCATTCCATAGCGCTGCACGCTGAATGCGCGTCCGGCGCCAGAGCCGCCGCCGGCCGGCGTCGGCTCATCCGGCACCGGGCAGAGCCCCTGCCGGCCATTCCGCTCCCACGCCTCCAGCAGCTCATCGAGGCGCATCGCTGCCTCGCGCACCGCCGCGTAATCCTGCGCTGCCGGCAGCCGGTAGTGCCGGCCCGCCTCGCCCGGCCTGAGCGTCACCACGGCAAGCAGCATCGCCCCGCCGATGCGCCTTCCTTCCGCGTCGAACACCACGTCCGCCCCGCCATGCTGCGCGGCAAGCTGCGCGCGCACCCGCTCGGGCGGAAGCACGACGCCGCAGCAGGGGCAGCGCGCCTTGGCTCGCGCGACCGTTCCGGCCGGAACGTCCTTCTCCGTCTCCGG
>JASHOF010000008.1 GCA_030041255.1 Acetobacteraceae bacterium | reverse complement strand
TCAAGGTATATGAAACGGCCTCGTTATGGTTGATGATAACCGAGGCCCGGTTTTTGTGTGTCGGGATGACCGGAAACCCCGCAGCGGCAGCCCATCCTGCATTTCGCCCCGGCGGACGCTGGCGGGCCATCAGGCCCTCAAGGCAGGCCAGCCACCTCTCATATAGCACGACCACATGCCGCGCGGCCCGGTTTGTGATACAATCGAAGTGCCATGACGGAAAAACCGCAAGACGACCCGGTGCTGAAACGCTTTCGCGCTGCGCTCGACGAAATTTACGGCTCTCGCCTTCGCCGCGTGGTGCTGTTCGGCTCGCGCGCGCGCGGCAATGCGCGACCAGATTCCGATTATGACGTAGCCGTTTTTTTGCAGCCGCTTGGAGATCGCTGGCAGGAACTCGACCGCCTCGCCGCGTTGCGCTTAAGATTTCTCGACGAGAGGAATGCTTTCATTGATGCGGTGCCCTACGACGTGGGTGCATATCAGGAGCGCTCGCCGCTCATGCACGACATTCGGAATGAGGGGCTGGATCTTTGAAACCGGAGGCGGCCCGCTTTCTTGAGAAGGCACGAAATCTGCTCGTGCGAGCCGATACTATGCTTGGCGTCGGCTTGAACGAGGATGCCGGACGCGCGGCCTATCTTGCCGGATACAACGCGGCGAAGGCGTTGCTGTTCGAGCAGCGCAATATCAACTACAAAAGGCATGGCCTCGTGCACACGGAGTTTGCCAGGATTACCAAGAACGACGACCGAATTGCTCCGCACCTGCGTGCCTTTCTATCGAACGCTTACAATCTCAAGCGTCTCGCCGATTACGAAACCGGCCCCGGCGCGGAGGTGAGTGCCGAGCGCGCCAAGCAGGCGACCGCAACAGCGCATGAGTTTGTGGTGTGGATAGCGGGCCTACTTCCACCGAACGGGCACGCACCTTCCGCGCCGGACACCGCCCCGAAGCCCTGAATGCGTTCCCGCGCACCTTGCGGAAGATCGTCATGAATCAAGACTTTCGGGCATTTCCGTTGACCCTTGGCCGTCAATGAGTTACAAGGCCCGCAACAGATGCCCGGAAAGAATCCGCAAAATGCCGCCTTGGCTACCCTCGCGCCAGCACGTACGGGCAGACCCTCGACGCCCAGCTTGAGCAGCTACGCAAGGCGAGCTGTGCGAGGATTTACCGGGAGAAGGCGATCGGCGACCGGCGCGGACTGCTGAAGCTGCTGAAGGCCCTCGGCCCCGGCGACGTGCTGACGGTCACCCGGATCGACCGCCTCGCCCTTCGACCTGTTCGCCATCGTCAAGCAGATCGTGGACGCCAAGGCGCAATTCCGCTCGCTGGCCGAGCCATGGGCCGACGCATCCACCAGCACCGGACGGCTGACGATTGCCGTCCTCGGCGGGCTGGCGGACGTGGAACGCAACCTGATCTGCACCCGCACGGCGGAAGGCTGCGCACGGGCCAAGGCGCGCGGGCAGCACATGGGCCGACCGCCGAAGCTCATGCCGCAGCAGCAGAAGGAAGCACGGCGGCGGCGGGCCGAAGGGGCCACGCCCAAGGAACTGGCGAAGAGCGACAACGTCGGGCGGGCGACGATTTCCAGGCTGGCAGCATGAGCGACGACCAGCGGGCGCGACTGACAAACTGAGCGTTTTCTGCTATCATGATGATATGAACGGTCAGGACATCATCGCCAAGCTGCGGGCTAACGAAGCGGCCTTGCGTGCGCGGGGCGTCAGCCACGCGGCGCTGTTCGGCTCGCGCGCGCGGCGACAACCGGCCCGACAGCGACAGCGACATCGACATCATGATCGAAGTCGATCCGGCAGCGCCGGTTGGCGTCTATGAATATGTCGCGCTCAAGGATTACATCGCAGGGCTGTTCGACGGCCCGGTTGATGTTGTCAGCCGCGACGGCCTGAAGCCTTACGTTCGTCCTGCCGCCACCACCGACGCTGTTTATGCCTTCTAACGCCGCGTCCATTCCCCTGCGCGACATCGCGCATCACATTGACCTCGCCACTCACTTCGCAGCGGACTTCGACGCCGGCAGATCGCCGCGCACGCCTTTCCCCGGTCGCTTCAGCTCGACCGGCATAAAACGGACTGCGAGCTTGGCCCTGCGCACGGCTCACCCCGCTTTCGCCGGCACCGCTATCGTCGTCCGTCCGTCCGATGGCTCACCATCGATCCTGCTGAACAACCGCTCCCCGTCCTCCAGCGCGCGATCCTGTGCCGCCCGCAAAGCCGGCGTCGCTTCTTTATCAGGCTGTCGGTAAGCGCGTTGGCGCCTTTGCCGGCGAGGACCGCCGCTATCGCACTGGCACCACCACCGGCACGCCGCCGGGCTGGAAGATCGTTGCGGTGCCGTTGCCGTTGGGGACGTAGATGCCCGGTGCTCCGCCGCCCACCGGGGCAACGACGGCGGTGTTGCCGGCCTGGTTGATGACCGAGCCCAGCACGCCCGTCGGCCCGAACACGGGCGAGCCGGGCCTGGGGAGGTTCGACTGCGCAGGCGCGACTGGCGCCGGGAGCACAGACGAGGGCGGGAGAGCCGCACCGGTGGAAGGCGATGTGGGAACGCCCAAGCCGACGCTGCCACTGCACGGCGAGCCAGGCGGTCCGTGCAGGCAGGTCTCGTTCGGCGCTGCCTGCTGCGATGCTGTCGGCGGCGGCGCGGTTGGGTATCCGCCCACAGGGCTTGAGGGCGCGCAGGAGGAGAGGCAGAGCAACGACAACAGAGTGGCGAGGGACCTGCTCATGGCTGCAACGAGCGATCATAGCGGTTGATCGGGAAGGGGCCGAGGGAGACGAGCAGCCATGCCCACCCTTGCTGCCGCCGGACTTGTTCGCACTGGAATTCGGCCTGGTAAGCTGCCGGCCAAAGCCGACATGGCCACGCCGATCAGCTTTGCCGTCACGGCAAGGAAGGCTACGCTCCAGACCGCCGCGATAACGGCCCGTCCGCCAATAATTGAGTCGCTACCATAAGCCGTCTATCAGGGGTCGGTGAACGTTTGTCGCTTCCGATGGCGCAATCCGCGGACATTCCTATCTCAGAGGCGAGAGAATTGTTTGATTTATTCCTGGACGCGCCCTGAACCGTTCCACGCCGTGCTCTCCCTTCGGCCCCGCTTCCATTGTCCATCGGAGCACCGATCACGCAAGATCCGGACTTATGCTGAAATTATCTTGGCTTGAATATACCCGCAACCACGAAGGGTAGCGCACCTCATCCGGGGTGCAGCACGGTTGGCCGATTTCCTTCTTTCAGAAATCAAGGCTTTCGGATTTCCCGGAAGATACCACCGTAGTGGGAACGCTGTGAACTCGCCGCGTTGCCTGGCGTGAAACGCTCTCACCCAGAGCGACGCTCCGCGCGCTTGCCGTATTGTCCCTTATACGACATAGTTCCGGCTTCCGTGTTGGTTGGACGGAACGCAACAGGCTGGTGCACCGGGTCGAAGGGGAAAATACGGATGGAGATTAGGACGCCACTCCGGCTGCTGCGACGGGCCATTCTGTCATCACGGCACACCGACGCATTCCGTTCGCGCATCAACTGTTTCCTGACGCAATCATTCGTTCAGTCCTACTTGGCTACGCCTCGGGGCAGTGACGAGGCCCGGCTGTTGCGGTCGGGAAGGAAGGTCTATTCGCAAAACGACGAGGACGGGATAATCGCGGAGATCTTTCGTCGCATCGGGACCGCGTCTCAACGGTTCGTCGAGATTGGCGCCGCCGATGGTTCGGAGAACAATACGGTTTGGCTGCTTTTACAAGGGTGGTCCGGTACGTGGATAGAAGGGCAGTCGTCACTGACGGCCGTGATCTCCAAGAAGTTCGAAACGTACGTGACGAGTGGCAGACTTGCCGTATTCAACGCTTTCGTAAATCGTGATTCTGCCCAGGAGTTGGAACAGAAGGCGCTATTCTCCGACATCGATCTTCTCTCACTGGATATCGACGGCAATGACTACCATGTAATCGAGGCGTTGAAGAAACTCGACGCGCGTGTTGTCGTCGTCGAGTACAATGCGAAATTCCCTCCGCCGCATAAGTTCATAATGAAATACAATTCCAATAAAAACTTCATGTGGGATATGACGGATTATTTCGGAGCTTCGCTCACGGCATGGGATGAGCTGCTCCGAGAGAAGGGCTATCGGCTGGTTGGATGCAACATAACCGGGGCCAATGCCTTCTTTGTCCGCAATGACCTTGCTTCAGGAAAGTTTTGTGAACCGCTGACGCCGGAAAATCATTACGAGCCGGCACGCCACTGGCTCACGTCAGGCTTCGTATCAGGCCATCCGCCGAATGTTGGTGAGGGCCACTTCGCGAGTTCATGAACCGGATCGTCGCGACAACCTCAGGGGTCGCCATCGTCTTCCGAAAACCAAGACTTTCAGGCGTTCTTCTTGATCCAATCCCGTCAATGGGTTACAAGGCCCGCAACAGATGCCCGGGAAAACCCGCAAAACCGCCGCCTTGGATACGCCCGCGTCAGCACCTGCGGGCAGACCATCGACGCGCAGCTTGAGCAGCTTCGAGGCGCGGGCTGCGCCAAGATTTACCGCGAGAAGGCGACCGGCGGGAATTGCTGCGGCTCCTTCGGGCCATCGGCCCCGGCGACGTGGTGACGGTCACGCGGATCGACCACCTCGCCCTTCGACCTGTTCGCCATCGTCAAGCAGATCGTGGACGCCAAGGCGCAATTCCGCTCGCTGGCGGAGCCATGGGCCGACACCTCGACCAGCACCGGAGGGCTGATGGTTGCCGTCCTCGGCGGGCTGGCGGGCGTGGAGCGCGACCTTATCCGCACCCGAACTGCGGAAGGGCGCGCCCGGGCCAAGGCGCGCGGGCAGCACATGGGCCGACCGCCGAAGCTCACACCGCAGCAGCAGAAGAAAGCACGGCGGCGGCGGGCCGAAGGGGCCACGCTCAAGGAACTGGCGAAGAGCTACAACGTCGGGCGCGCGACGATTTCCAGGTTGACGGTGTGACGGGCGTAGCGGTCAAGGGACTTCATGCACCAAGATATACCCAGCATTGACGAACCAGATTACGATGACCAAAAAGAACCATATGCCCTCTTCGGCTTGGCGGCTTACTACGCGCAATGCTTCGAACAGAGCTTGATTCTTCTAATCGTCGCACTGAAAGTCATCAGTCCAACGCCCTTCACTGAGGCTAGCTTTGAAGAAGTATTTGACAAACTCGACCAAAAGGCAATGGGCGGGCTTATACAGCAGGTGTCGAAGCTGACCAAGGTTGACGACAGTCTTGCTGCCCGCCTGTCGGACCTACTCACTAAGCGCAACTATCTGATGCACCATTTTTTTGAAAGAAACGCCGACAAGTGGTTCTCGGATGCTCGCAGACGCGCAATGCTCGATGAGCTTCGCGCACTCGCGCAAGCGTTTCAGGATGGCAACCACATACTGGAAGAACTCTACCAACCACTTTGGCACAAACTGGGTGTAACCGAAGAGGTGGTTCGACGAGAATTGGAAAAACTCAAGACGGGAGTCCTTTGAAACGATGCTGCGCGCAACGTTCCATAAAGCGGATTATACGACATTCAGCGCAGTTTATACGCGTTCGGTGGACCTCCTTTTTCGCGATCGTGCTCCTCAGTCTTGTCCGTTTCGATAAGAGAAAGAACGGTAGCGGTGCGCTCGCCGTCGCGACTGGAGCCGGCGCACAGCCGGTTCGGGCGTCCGAGGCGGGACAGCCGAGCGGGACGTCTGCCGGCGTTATCCTCGAAAGAGGCGCGGGCTTCGCAACGGCTGTTCGCAACGGCCGGTTGGGCGCGGGCGGCTCGTTACGGGCCGGGTACGGGAACGTTGACGCCAAGGTTGCGCGCGGTCGCGGCCAGCGACTCCCAGGTGCGGCGCTGGAGGGGAATGCCCTTCTTCAGGCGCAGCGCGCGGGTGCGCCGCTCCGGTTCGCCGGGCAGCAGCACCTCGCCGCCGCTCTCGGCCGGGCGGGAGGCTTTGAAGTAAGTGCAGTATTCGCGCGCGGCATCGGCGAAGGCGGCGCCGGAGAAGGCGCCGGGGGCGACGTAGATCGAGAGCATGCCGTTGGCGATCGGGCGGCCGGGACCGCGCTCGGCCGGGCCGGAGGTGCCGCCGCCGGTCAGGCAGCCGGCCAGGATCTCGCACATGAAGGCGAGGCCGGAGCCCTTGTGTCCGCCGAAGGCGCGCAGCGCGCCAGGGCCCGCGCTCGGATTGCGCTCGTCGGTGCCCTCGATTGGGCCATAGAGGGTCCGGGGATCGGACGAGAGACGGCCATCGGGCTCGATCATCGCGTCATCCGGGACCTTCTTGCCACCATTGGAGGCGACGAGAACCTTGCCCTCCGCAACGACCGAGGTGGCAAAGTCGAGCAGCAGTGGCGGGCCCTCCGCCATCGGCACGCCGACCGAGAAGGGATTGGTCGAGAAGCGGCGATCCACACCGCCGAACGGGGCCACCAGTTCGCCGTTGAAGACGTTGACGAAGTGAATCGAGATCAGGCCGGCGGCGGCAGCCCGCTCCGCCCACTCGCCGACCCTGCCGATATGGCCGGAATTGCGGAGCCCGATCACCGCCACGCCGGAGGATTTCGCCTTGGCGATGCCGAGATCGACGGCCAGCGGTGCGATGGTCTGGCCGAAGCCGAAATTGCCATCGACCAGAGCATGCGCCGGTGCGTCGTGCACGATGGTGAGGCGCTGGCCGGCACGCACCTGGCCGAGCCCGAGCACGTGGACATAACGCGGCACGCGGACGATGCCGTGGCTGTCGTGGCCGGCGAGGTTGGCGGAGACGAGGGAAAGCGCGATCCGCTCGGACTCCGCAGCGTCGCAGCCGGCGGCGCGGAAGATCGCGCCTGCGAAAGCGGCAAGCGCGTCCGCGCCGATGGTCACGACAGGAGCCAGGGTGTCATGCATGCTATGGAACCTTTGCCTGCGCCCGGTGCGGGCTTTCGTCGATGTGTGATTCACCTTCGCCCCCAACCTCTTCGACTGGGTTGAAGGTCGACATTTTGGACCGGGATGATACCCGACGGATCGGTTGGGTGAGGAGGTGCCGTTGGTTCCGCCAGCCCGTCGCGCGGCGGATGGCCGCGGTGGCGCCGGGAAAGGTCAGATGACCCGGTCGGTTTCGGGATCGATCAGGTGCATGTGGTTGAGATCTGCCGACATCGGCAGGATTTCGCCGGCCATCGCCCGGACCGATGGATCCACCCGGCCGCAAACCGCAGTGCCGTTGATACGGAAATGCACCAGGATCTCCATCCCCATCGGCTCGGTCACGTCGAGACGCGAATCGAGCCGGACCACGTTCGGCTTGGCCTGGTCCTTGAGTTCGGTCAGGTGTTCCGGGCGCAGGCCGAGGAGCATCTCGCGGTCCGTGTTGGCGCCGTAACGCTGCGTGCGGTCCGGCGGGAGCGGGAACGAGAGGTTGTCGGCGAGGCGGAGTGTGAGTTCGTTGCCGCGCCCCTGGATGCGGCAGGGGATGAAGTTCATCGCCGGGCTGCCGATGAATCCGGCGACGAAGCGCGTGGCCGGGCTGTGATAAAGCTCCTGCGGTGGCCCGACCTGCTCGATCACCCCGCGGTTCATCACCACCACCCGGTCGGCGAGCGTCATCGCCTCGACCTGGTCGTGGGTGACATAGACGGTCGTGGTGCGCACGGTCTGGTGCACCTTCTTGATCTCGGTACGCATCTGCACGCGCAGCTTGGCATCGAGATTCGAGAGCGGCTCGTCGAACAGGAAGACCTTCGGATGGCGGACGATGGCGCGGCCCATGGCGACGCGCTGGCGCTGGCCGCCGGAAAGGGCTTTCGGCTTGCGGGCCAGCAACTCGCCGATATCGAGAATGCGTGCCGCCTCGTCCACGCGCCGCCGGATCTCGTCCTTCGCAAACTTCCGGAGCTTGAGCCCGAAGGCCATGTTGTCGAACACGGTCATGTGCGGGTAGAGCGCGTAGTTCTGGAACACCATGGCGATGTCCCGGTCTCGCGGCGGGACGTCGTTCACCACCTCGCCGGCGATCGTGATCTCGCCGCCGGTAATCTCCTCGAGCCCGGCGATCATGCGGAGCGTCGTGGTCTTGCCGCAGCCGGAGGGGCCGACCAGGACCACGAACTCCTCGTCCGCGATCTCGAGATCGATCCCCTTCACGGCTTGCACGTGCTGGTCGTAGGACTTCGAAACCCTCCGCAGCGTTACCTGCGCCATCGCTCCGTCACCCCTTCGTTGCCCCGGCGGTCAGGCCGGCAATGTAATAGTCCATGAGGAACGCGTAAATGAGAACCGGGGGCAGGGAGGCCAGGATATTGGCGGCCATGATGTGGCCCCAGTCGAGCACGTCACCATGGATCAGGTTGCTGACGATGCCCGAGGTCAGCACCATCTGCTTGGCGGTGAAGAGGTAGGCCAGCGGATAGAGGAAATCGCCCCAGCAGACGGTGAAGGCGAAGATGGTGGCGGCGATGATGCCGGGCATCGCCACGGGGATGAAGATCTTCCACAGCATCTGCAGGTGCGAGGCGCCGTCGATCATCGCCGCCTCGTCGAGTTCCTTCGGAATCGAAGAGAAGTAGCCGATCATGATCCAGGTACAGAACGGCACCGAGAGCGTGGGCCAGATCAGGGCCAGGCACCAGGTGCTGTTGATGAGATGCAGGAACGACAGCACCTTGAAGAGCGGGATGAAGAGCAGGGATTCCGGCACCAGATAGGTCAGGAAGACGCCGGTGGCGAAGGCCGTGCTGCCGAAGAAGCGCATCCGCGCCAGCGAGTAGGCGGCGAGGATGGCGATCACCAGCGTGACGATGACCACCAGGATGGTGACCTTCACGGTGTTGAGGAAGAACGTCTGGAACTGCGGATTGCGGATGATCTCGATGAAGTTGCCGAGATAGAGGTGGTGGACGAACCACGGGCTCTTGCCGGAGCCGATTTCCTGCGACGTTTTCAGCGAGGTGATCAGCTCGAAATAGGGCGGGATCAGGAAGCCGATCGCGAAGACGACCAGGGCAATGTAGCTGCCCCACAATGCCCAGCGTCGCTCGTTCTTGATGCTGGACCGCCGCCGGCGGGGTGCGAATGTACCAGCGGTGGCGGCTGCGCCGCTCATGAGCTCAGATCCCCTCCTGCGCACGCCGGCCGACGCCGCGGAGGATGAAGACCGAGAAAATGGCCAGGATCGGGAAGATGAAGAGGCTGACGGCGGCACCGAGAGGAATGTTGCCGGACTGGATGCCCAACTGGAAGGCGTAAGTCGCGAAGACGTGGGTGGTATTGGCCGGGGCGCCCGCAGTCAGGTTCTCGACGATGTCGAAATTGGCGAAGGTGACGATCAGGCTGAACAGCACGGTGATGCTGATGATGTTGCGCAGCATCGGCAGCGAGATGTAGCGGATCTTCTGCAGCCAGGTCGCCCCGTCGATCGCCGCCGCCTCGTAGAGCTGGTCGGGAACCGATTTCAGCGTGGCGAGATACATGATCATGAAGAACGGCGTGCCGTACCAGACATTCACCGCCACCACCCAGATCCGCGCCCACCAGGTGCTGGCGAGCCAGGCGACGGGATGCATCCCGACCTGCTCGAGCAGCCAGTTGATCGCCGAGTAATCGCCGGAGATCATCCACCACCATCCGAGGGTGGAGAGGGCCGGCGGGATGACCCAGGGCACGAGGAGGACACCGCGCCAGAGCTTCTGGTCCTTGCCCGAGATGTTGTGCATCACGTGGGCGAGAATGAAGCCGATCAGCGCCTTGAAGAACACGGCGGTGATGGCGAAGAAGCAGCTCTGGAAAATGACGAGCTGGAAAGTGTCACTGCGGAGCAGGTAGCGGTAATTGAAGAGGGCGATGAACCGGGTCATCGCCCGGTTCAGGAGCGAGAGCCAGATCGAGTAGAAGAACGGATAGACGACGAGGCCGGCGATGAGGCAGATCAGCGGCAGGCACATCAGGACGGCGGTGGTCGAGCGGCGCTGGGCGAAGCGCCTGAGGCTGCTCCGCCGCGCCGGAGGTGCGAAGCCTCGCAGTGCCGGCGCGGATACCGTTGTTGTGCCGTCTGCCATGGGCGTCTCCCTGGCGCACCACGCGTAAAAAAGCCGGGCGGGCCGCGTAGGGCCCGCCCGAGGCCGTTACATGTTGATGTAGCCGTTGATCTCGTTCTCGGCCCAATCGAGCACGTTTTTCATCTTTTCCTTGTTCTTGGCGAGCTTCACGATCATCACGTTGAGCGTTGCGTTGGTGTAAAGCTGGGTCGCGATATGCGGCGGCGCCGGATAGCCCGCAACGTTCGTCAGTGTATCGTGCCAGGGCCGGATCGGATAGTTGTAGACGGTGCCGAGCGGCGGCTTGACCGTGGACCAGATATCGAAGTCGTGCATGCTCTGGAACGGTGGAATGTCGTAGCCGACCGCTGCGTCGCAAAGCGTTTCTACCTGCGCGCGCTGCTGTAGCCAGCTGATCAGTTCCTTGGCCGCGGTCTTGTTCGGGCTGAACGACCAGATGCCCCAGAAGAAGGGAAGATGGGTATTGTAGCGCCCCTTGGGGCCGTTCGGCATCGGGAATGTCCAGCAGTCCTCGGCGACGTGAATGGCGTCGCGTCGCGCCACCCACCATGCCGAGGGCGGATTGAAGATCAACGCGGAACTGTCCGAGATCAGCGCCTTGTTGTTCGATGCGTCGTCGTAGGTGACGGTATCCGCCGGCAGATAGGGATAAAACTTGATCATGTATTCCAGCGTCTGCTGCACCGCATCGGAGCGGAGCTGCATGTTGCCCTTCTCGTCCACCAGCACGCCGCCATGGGCACGCAGGACCGTGCCGGTCCAGTCGACGCTGTCGGTGGTCAGGCCAAGCCCGAGCCCGAAGGGTTTGCCGGCCTTTTGCGCTTCCGGCGCCAGCTTCAGCAACAGATCGTAGGTCCAGGCGTCGGCTGTCTTGGCATTGCCGGGCTTGTTCGGATACCACTGCTGCACGTCGTAGCCCCACTTCTTGAACAGGCTGATACGCGCGCAGGAGGGTTTGTACTGGGTGCCGATGCTGGTCGGGAACCCCATCCAGTGGCCGTTCACCTTGCCGAGATACTCGTCCATGGGGTCGATCGGGCCGTACTGCTTGACCAATGCCTCGACCACGTCGTCGATCGGCTCGAGGTGCTGGTGGTACTGCTGCACGCCCCAGGCCTGGAAAACCATCACGTCGTGGCCGGTGCCGGCCAGCGCCTCGGCCGCTTCGGCGAGCAGCATCTTGTCGTTGGCGGTGCCGGCACTCAAGAGGTCGAGAGAGACGTTGACATGGTTCTTGGCGCCCCATTCCGCGACCAGCTTCTGCATCGTCGGGTTGGCGGCCGGGACCCAGTGATCCCAGAACGCGAGCCTGAGGTTGCCGGCGGCATGCGCGGTCTGCATGTGGACGAGCGGCAGCGCGGCGGCGGCCGCGCCGAGCTTGATCGCGCTGCGGCGCGAGATGCGGGTCGAGGGTTTGCTGGGTTCCTGCATCGTTCAACTCCTCCCGTTGGGTCCGGCGGCGCCGGATGATCTGGTCAAGCTTCCCGAGCCCGAAATTCCCGAAGCGCGGCTTCAGGGCTCCCGCCTTTGCACAGATGCAGAGGCGAGTGCCGACGGACCGCCACGGAACCTGACTGATCACGATTTAGTCGCTCTTCCTCGCCCCGGCAATCGGAACTTCGGACGCTGCAGAATGGTGATATGTGCAGGCGCAGCATTCATCGGGCCGGGCATCGGGACCATGCGCCCGGGCGGCCGATGATGGGAGCGAGACATCTCAGCCGGTAGCGCATAGTGTCCTGCCCCTTACGGTTGCTGCCCTCGGCAGCAACCGTAAGGGGACCAGCAGGCCACTGAAAATAAAGAGCAGTGTGCCGACCGCTAGAGTGCATCCTGCGGTATCAAGCGTTGGAGTCGGCACAATAGTTGTGGCACAAGCCATGCAATTTGCACTGAGCCCGTTTTGCCCTCTGCCCAGAATCCGCAGCCTCTTCCTGCGCCATTGCGAGCGTCGCGCGACCCCCAGGCGATAACAGGATGGCTCAGCCCCGCCGGCTGCTCGCCCGTCTGCGCGAGGTGATGGCCCGGAGCGTCGTCGGGCTCGCGGAGCTGCCGCGCCTGATTGCTGCCGAGCTGGTGAGCGAGGTCTGCTCCATCTACGTCCTGGTCGCGGGGGACATCCTTCAGCTTGCGGCGACGGTCGGTCTGCAAGAGGCGGCCGTCGGACAGACCAGGCTGCGCGTGGGAGAAGGGATCGTCGGCCTGGTGGCAGCGACCGGAGCGGCCCTCAACCTGCCGGATGCGCAGAACCATCCGGCGTTTGCCTACCGCTCCGAGACCGGCGAAGAGCCGTACACCTCCATGCTGGCGGTTCCGGTGCTGCGGGCCGGCAAGACGCGCGGTGTACTGGCGGTCCAGAATCGCGTTCCGCGCCTCTACACGGAGGAAGAGGTCGAGGAGCTGGAGACGGTGGCGATGCTGCTGGCGGAATTGCTGCCGGCAGCGGCCGAGGCAGCGGCCCCCGAGGAGGGGGCAGGCGGCGCGCTTTCCCGCCGCTTCTCCGGCACCTCGCTCGCCCCGGGCCTCGCCGTCGGGCC
>JASHOF010000109.1 GCA_030041255.1 Acetobacteraceae bacterium | reverse complement strand
AGCTCGAGCGGCACCATGACGTTCTCGAGCGCGGTCATGCCGGAAACGAGATGAAATGCCTGGAAGACGATGCCGATGTGGCGGCGGCGAAAGCGCGCCAGGCCGTCTTCGTCGAGCGAGGCAAGGTCGATGCCGGAGACGATGACGCTGCCTTCGGTCGGCCGCTCCAGACCTGCCAGCACCATGATCAGGCTGGTCTTGCCCGAGCCCGAGGGGCCGACAACCGCAACGGCTTCCCCCCGGGCCACCTCGAAAGAGAGATCGCGGAGGATGTTGACCGGTCCGGCCGGGCCGGGCAGGGTCAAGCCAAGCCTTCGGACCGTGACCAGGGGCGGGGCGTCGGAGAGCGAGAGAGCGGCGTCCATGCCGGCACGATATGGGGTTCGCACCGTTCTCGGCGAGATATTCGCGATTCTGCTGCTGCTCGGGCTGGGGACGGCGCGGGGAGCAGCGCCGCCGGTGAGGCTTCTTGTGCTCGGCGATTCTCTCTCTGCCGGTTACGGCCTGCCGGCGGGCGGGGGCTTCGAAAGCCGGCTTGCGGACGCGCTCGCCAAGGCGGGACATCCGGTTGCAATCCAGGATGGCGCGGTTTCCGGCGATACCACTGCCGGCGGCCTGGCGCGGCTTTCCTGGGTGCTGGCCGGCAACCCCGAGGCAGCGATCGTCGAACTCGGTGGCAACGACGGGCTGCGCGGCATCGCGCCGAACGAGGTGGAGGCGAATCTCTCCGCCATTCTCGATCGCCTGGCGGCGCGCCGGATCCCGGTACTGTTCGCCGGCATGTACGCGCCGCCGAATCTCGGGCCTCAGTATGGAAACGCTTTCCGTGCCGTGTTCGATCGGTTGGGAAAACGGCCGGGCGTCATCTACTACCCGTTCTTCCTGGCCGGCGTCGCCGGCGTTCCCGATCTTCTCCAGCCGGACGGCATTCATCCGAACGCGGCCGGCGTTGAGACCATCGTGCAGCGGATCGTGCCCGATGTGCTCAGCCTGCTTGCAGAAATCCCGCGCGGATGAGGCTCTTCGTCGCGCTCGCCCTGCCAGGCCACCTCAGACGCGAGCTGGCCATTCTTTCCGGCGGCATTCCCGGCGCCCGCTGGGTGCCGCCCGAGAACTACCACATGACGCTCCGCTTCGTCGGCGAGCAGCCGGCGCATCGGGCCGCGGAGATCGACGAGGCGCTGGCCGGGCTGCGCGGGCGCGGTTTCAGCCTGGTGCTCTCGGGCCTCGGGACGTTCGAGAAGGCCGGGCGCAGCACGGCGCTCTGGGTCGGCGTCGAGCGGAACGAGGCGCTGGACAGGTTGCGCGCCAAGATCGAGACCGCGTTGCAGCGGATCGGGCTCGAGCCGGAGCGACGGCGTTTCAACCCGCACGTCACGCTCGCCCGGCTCGACGGCGCTGCCGAGCAGCGACTGGCCGCCTACGTGCAGGCGCACAACCTGTTCCGCACCGCGCCGGTCGATATCGGGCATTTCACGCTGTTCAGCTCCCGCCTTGGCAAGGAGCAAGCGGTCTATACGCCCGAGGTGGAATACGCGCTGGCCTGAGCGGGTGCGCGCAAGCCGCATTAAGGTAGATTTTCGGTATTGCTTTTTCCGCCGGATGGGCCGTAACTGGGCCACGCTCGGCCATCAACAACGGGGTAGGGAACGAGACATGTACCTGAAATTCCTGGGTGCGCTGCTGTGCGCGGGGACGCTCTCGGCAGCAGCGGCGTATGCCGCCGCACCGCCCACGGCGACCTACGTCGCCACGCTGCAACCGATGAACACCAACGTCACCGGGACAGCGGCCAGCGGCGAAGCGCGCTTCACCGTGACCGGAGACACGCTCACGATAGACATCAGCATGAAGGGTGTGCCGCCCAGCACGGTGCACTGGCAGCACTTCCACGGCTTCACGGATAATCGCGATGCCACCTGCCCGACCGCGGCCGCGGACACCAACCACGATGGCATCATCGACCTGATCGAGACCGGCGCCACCGCCGGGACGACGATGGTGCCCTTCGATGCCGATCCGGCCGGCATGGACGTCGCCCACGGCCAGTACCCGACGGCCTCGGCGGCGGGCACCTATACCTATCATGCGACGGTGTCCCTGAGCGCCTTGCAGGCGGCATTCGCCAAGGCGTTCCATGACCAGCAACTCGATCTCGACCGGCGCGTCGTTTTCATCCACGGCGTGCCCTCGGACACGAAGCTTCCCGCGACGGTGAAGTCGCTCGGGCCGATCCCGGCGCAGGTCACTTTGCCGATCGCCTGCGGCAAGATCGAACGCGCTGCGCAGTAGCGCCGGCCGGCGATGAATGTGGCGCCGTCGTAGCGGCGCCGCATTCATCATCGTTCCCGATTTGCATCGCGGAGAGTCGGAGGCTGCGCGGTCATCGAACCGGTCGCCTCGACTCAAGCCTGATAGAGACCAAGTGCTGGTCTTCACGGGTACGATGAAAACCCGGGCGCTCGTAGAGTGAGCGCGCCGGGCTGATCTTCACGATGCCAAGGGTGGCGGGCCTGGCTGTCCACGCGGTCTCGTCGATGAGCGCCTGCAGGGTCTTTCTCAACTTTGGTGCACGGTGACATGCGGATACGATGTTGGAGGTGGATGAGATGGTGGGTGACGGATGGAGCCGGAAAGAGTGTGGGCTTTCGTAAGCGAGGTGCGGGTTCACAGCGCCAGTCGAGAGCATGGCAAATGGGTGATCACGGCCGAATGGATAGGCGAACCTGTTTGTCCCGGGTGTGGTAG